>JAZOCQ010000078.1:0-2408 GCA_045596565.1 Acutalibacteraceae bacterium | reverse complement strand
GGAAGGACCGGTGATATCCGCGTCCAAAACACCCACTTTATATCCGCGCCGTGCCATCAGCACTGCGAGCATAGCGGTTACCGAAGATTTGCCGACACCACCTTTACCGCTGCTGACCGCGACCACTTTTTTAATGGCACTGAAAGTGTTAGCCGGTTCACGCAAATCGGCTTCACTGCATTTGCTACTGCAAGAACTGCAATCGTGCGAACATTCGCTCATATCGTTATCAACCTCTTTTTTAATAATCTATTTTCATATCATACACCACTTTTCCTTTACGGTCAAGGTGATATACCACAATTTAATTATATATATTATGCACATTTATATAGACATTTTTCAAAAAAAGGGATACAATAAGGTCACAGAATAAGGAGTGATGAAATGAAAGACGGATTTTTGAGAGTCGCAACCGTAACGCCCAACCTACGCGTAGCGGATTGTCAGTATAATGTTCATCAAATCTTAAAGGAAATTGCCGCCCTGCCGCAAGATACGGCAATCGCGGTTTTCCCTGAACTATGCATCACCGGTTACACCTGCGATGACCTATTTCTACAAAACGCATTGCTTAACGGTGCCAAAGAGGCGTTAGCGTATCTCTTACAAAGCACCGCCAACATAGACACCGTGATTGTGGTCGGATTACCGATTGCAGACGGCGCCGCCACGTATAACTGCGCCGCCGTTTTACAGCGTGGTAAATTGCTGGGATTGGTACCCAAATGCAACTTGCCCAATCACGGTGAATTCCACGAAGCGCGTCTGTTTACGGCAGGCGAAAAAACACCACGCGCTTTTTCTTTTGCGGGTCAACAAACCATACTCAGTGCTCAAATGATATTCCGTTGCGCCGAGATGCCGTTGTTTACGTTTGGTGTGGAAATCTGCGAGGACGTATGGGTAGCAAATGCGCCGTCCCACACGCTTGCGGCAGCAGGCGCAACAATCATCTGCAATTTGTCCGCTTCCAATGCAGTGGTGGGCAAGCGCGAGTATCTGCGCGATTTGGTACGTATACAATCCGCCAAACTGCGTTGTGCCTATCTGCTATGCAATGCGGGCATCGGCGAATCTTCCACCGACCTTGTATTTGCGGGCGGTAATATTATCGCCGAGGGCGGCAAAATTTTAGCACAAGCCGCACCATTCGCCAACGGTGCTGTCTGTACCGAACTCGATTTACAACGCTTAGAGTATGACCGTCGCAAATCTACCACCTTCACACAAACGTCCGATGTGCAAACCGTATCGTTCTCGTATCCCCTATGTACACTGTCTCTGACCCGTTCTTTCTCCGCCTATCCCTTCGTGCCGGACGATGTCACGGCGCGCGCCGACAGAGCAGAGGAAATTTTGCAAATGCAAGCGGCGGGACTGGCAAAACGTTTACAGCATACGGGTGCTGATGCCGTTATCGGTTTATCCGGCGGTCTCGATTCCGCTCTCGCGTTGCTTGTGACGGTGCGTGCATATACTCAGTTAAATAAGAATCCCAAAGATATTACCACGGTTACCATGCCGTGTTTTGGCACCACCGGCAGAACCCTGCAAAACGCCCGCGCACTCGCTTGTGCGGCCGGCACCACATTGCGGGAAATTGAAATTGCCAAATCGGTTAAACAACACCTTGCAGACATCGCGCACGACGAGAATACGTTGGATATCACCTACGAAAACGCACAAGCGCGAGAGCGTACACAAGTGCTCATGGACATTGCCAACAGTAGTGGCGCGCTGGTTATCGGTACCGGTGACCTCTCAGAATTGGCTCTGGGTTGGGCAACCTACAACGGTGACCATATGTCCATGTACGGCGTCAATGCGGATATCCCGAAAACACTGGTGCGGTGTTTGGTATCGTATGAATCCAAGCGGCTGGGCGGTTTGTTGGGCGAGGCGTTACGTGACATTCTGGATACGCCTGTCAGCCCTGAACTGTTACCGCCCAAAGACGGCGTCATTTCCCAAGAAACCGAGCAGTTGGTCGGCCCATATATTCTGCACGATTTCTTCTTATTCTATATGTTGCGGTATGGATTTTCGCCCAAGAAAATCTATCGGCTGGCGCTGTATACGTTTGCTGATACCTTTACGCCCGCAGTTATTAAGAAATGGCTGCAAACCTTTGTGCGCCGTTTCTTCAACCAACAATTCAAACGTTCCTGTCTGCCCGACGGTCCCAAGATCGGTTCGGTCTCATTGTCGCCGCGCGGCGATTGGCATATGCCGAGCGACGCGTCTTCAAAACTTTGGATGGCAGAGCTGGAAACGCTGGAGTAGTTTCATACAATCAAAAAAGATCGTTGACTGCAGGTCAGTCAACGATCTTTTTCATTAGAGAGAACCGTTTTCAGCGAAGGACAATGAAACTGCTTTTGGCAGCAATACAGCCTTCGGCAGAC
>JAZOCQ010000077.1:0-1734 GCA_045596565.1 Acutalibacteraceae bacterium | reverse complement strand
TAACCCGTTACGTCCACGCACCCTTTCTGAGTACATTGGTCAAGATAAGGTGAAGGAAAACTTATCGGTGTTTATTGACGCTGCGAAATTGCGGCACGAACCGCTTGACCACGTATTGTTATACGGACCACCCGGTTTGGGTAAAACAACTTTGGCGGCAATCATCGCCAACGAATTGGGTGTGAATTTCCGCGTGACGTCCGGTCCTGCACTGGAACGTCCGGGTGACCTCGCGGCGATGCTCACCAATATGGAGGAAGGCGATGTACTGTTCATCGATGAAATTCATCGTTTGCCGCGCACGGTAGAGGAAATTTTATATCCCGCTATGGAGGATTTTTCCATTGATATCATCAACGGAAAAGGACAAGGCGCTTCTTCCATTCATTTACCGTTACAAAAATTCACCTTGATTGGCGCGACTACCCGCGCGGGACAACTGTCTGCACCGTTACGTGACCGTTTCGGTGTGATTTTGCGACTGGAATTGTATACCCCCGCGCAACTGGCAGAGATTGTAAGTCGCAGTGCCCACATTTTGCACACGCCGTGTGACGAACGGGGTGCGTTGGAAATTGCTTCGCGCAGTCGGGGAACGCCGCGTATTGCCAACCGTATGTTAAAGCGGGTGCGTGATTTTGCACAGGTGATGAATGACGGCGTGATTGACGTCGATACCGCCGCGCAGGCGCTGGACCGCTTGGAAGTGGATGCGCTGGGACTTGACCGTGTGGACAGAAATATGCTCCAAGCGATGATTCGCCATTACGGCGGCGGCCCTGTCGGTTTAGATACGGTGGCGGCGGTTATCGGTGAAGAATCGGTGACCATTGAGGATGTGTATGAACCATATCTTATGCAAATCGGCTTTTTGAGCCGTACCCCGCGCGGTCGGGTGGTTTTACCTGCTGCTTACAAACATTTGGGTTTACCTGCCCCCGGCACAACTGAAAATGTGCCGGAGCAGATAACGATATTGTAAACAAACTTAATTTTAAAAGGAGTTATGTTTTATGGGAAGATTATTTGGTACTGACGGCGCACGTGGCGTTGCAAACACAGAACTGACTTGTGAATTGGCAATCGGCATCGGTAGAGCAGCCGCAATGGTGTTGACCTCCGCTGATAAGAAGCGTCCCAAGGTGTTGATTGGTAAGGATACTCGTATTTCCGGCGATATGCTGGAAACTGCGTTGTGCGCCGGTCTTTGCTCGGTGGGCGCAGATGTGTATCTGCTCGGCGTCGTGCCGACCCCCGCTGTGGCGTTCCTCGCAAAAGCATACAATGCGGATGCGGCGGTGATGATTTCCGCTTCGCACAATCCTTGTGAATATAACGGCATTAAGATTTTCAACGGCGAAGGCTTTAAACTGTCGGATAGCTTGGAAGAAGAAATCGAAGCTATCGTGCTGGATAACGCGAAAGAAATTCCTTGCCCGACCGGCGGCGATGTAGGTCGTGTATACCGTTGCGAAAATGCCGTGGACGACTATATCGAACATCTGGTGTCTACCGTTGCGGTGGATTTGAAAGGTCTGCATATCGCGGTGGATTGCGCTAACGGCTCTGCCAGCGTGACCGCCAGAAAATTGTTTGATAAATTGGGCGTGCAGTGTGATTTTATGTCCTTAGATCCCGATGGCGTGAACATCAACGCCGGTTGCGGCTCGACCTATTTAGAACCGCTGGCGGAATATGTGAAAGCGCACAAACTGGACGGCGGCGTTGCGTTTG
>JAZOCQ010000076.1:0-6390 GCA_045596565.1 Acutalibacteraceae bacterium | reverse complement strand
AATTCTGTTGGTGGTGGACGCGATGACCGGTCAGGATGCCGTGAACGTTGCCGCCGCATTTGATGAGGCGCTGGGCATTGATGGCGTGATGCTGACCAAATTAGACGGCGACACCCGCGGCGGTGCGGCGCTTTCCGTGCGCGCGGTCACCGGTAAGCCCATTAAATTCGCGGGCGTCGGCGAAAAGCTCAATGATTTGGAAGTGTTCCATCCCGAACGCATGGCGTCCCGTATTCTCGGCATGGGCGACGTGATGTCCCTCATCGAAAAAGCGGAACAGCAGGTGAGCGAAAAGGAAGCCGAGGAACTGGCGAAGAAGCTCGCCGAGGATAAATTCGATTTGGAAGATATGCTCGCGCAACTGCGGCAAATCCAAAAAATGGGGGATTTGAAATCCATGCTCGGGATGATTCCCGGTATGGGTAAGCAGTTGAAAGATGTGGATATCGACCCCAAACAGTTTTCTCGCATCGAAGCCATCATTTTGAGTATGACACCGCGTGAACGGCGCAACCCCAAACTCTTTAACCCCTCCCGCAAACGCCGTGTGGCGGCGGGTTGCGGTATGAAAGTGGAGGACGTCAACCGCCTGCTTAAGCAATATGACACCATGCAACAAATGATGAAACAACTCAAAAAGTACACCCAGGGCGGCAAGGGTATGCGCGGTAAGATGCCTTTCCCGATGCCCGGCGGTAAAATGCCGTTTGGTTTTTGAATTCACACCGTTTTTAGCGGTTGAAGATATTAAATTTGTTAGTAATTTTTTGGAGGTTCTTATTATGGCAGTAAAAATTCGTCTGCGCCGTATCGGCGCGAAAAAGGCTCCGTTCTATCGTGTTGTGGTAGCGGATTCCCGTTATCCCCGTGACGGTCGTTTCATCGAGAAAATCGGCACCTATGACCCGCTCGCTGAGCCGCCCGCAATCAACATCGATTTGGAAAAAGCCGAAAAATGGATTGCAAACGGTGCTCAACCCACCGATACCGTCAAAGCCCTGCTCAAAAAGGCCGGTATGACGAAATAATTGCGACAGCACAGGTCTTGAAAGGAAAGCACAATGAAAGAATTGTTGATAACCATTGCAAAAGGTTTGGTGGATGACCCCACCGCCGTTACAGTGGAACAAGACGCACCTGCCGAAGACGGCACGGTTGTGTATCATCTGCATGTTGCTCCTGATGATATGGGTCGGGTTATCGGCAAGCAGGGACGGATTGCCAAAGCGATGCGCACGGTGATGCGCGCGGCGGCTACCCGTAAGGATGTGAAGGTCGCTGTGGAGATTGACTAATCCCACACACCTAAACGAAACGAAAAGGGTCAGACCGCTTGCGGTCTGACTTTTTTGCTTGGAGGAGTATATATGCCTTTAAAAGCATTTTTGGAAATCGGCGAGGTAGTAGGCACCCACGGTATCGCGGGCGAAATGCGCGTGCAGCCGTGGTGCGATTCTCCCGCCGTGTTCTGTAACTTGAAAACACTGTATACCGATGAAAACGGCTCCGACAAAATCAAAGTGAAAAGCCGCCCGCATCACCGTATCGTGTTGATGAAAGCCGAAGGCGTTACCGATGCTACCACCGCCGCCACGTGGCGCGGCAAGGTGTTGTATGCCGCCCGCCGCGATTTGAAATTGCCCGCCGGCAGATACTTTATCTGTGACCTTATCGGATTAGAAGTTAAAGACTGTGACACGGGAGAAGTGTACGGTAAAATTGTAGACGTCACCAACACGGGCGCATCGGACATCTACCATATGCAAACCGCCGACGGTAAATTGGTGCTCATCCCTGCAATTCCCGACATCGTATTGTCGGTTGAACCCGAGGGAAACGGCATTACCATTCGCGTGATGGAGGGGTTGTTCGACACATGAGATTTGATGTAATGACCCTGTTCCCCGAAATGTGCAAAACCGTTTTGGGGGAAAGTATCATCGGTAGAGCGCAAAAAAAAGGCGCAATTGAGGTGCATTGCCACCAAATTCGGGCGTATACCACCAACAAGCAGATGCAGGTGGACGACTACCCCTACGGTGGCGGCAAGGGACTGGTGATGTACGCGCAACCCATTGCCGACTGCTTCAAAGCGGTGTGTGAGCAAGCGGGCACGCGCCCACATCTCATTTATATGTCTCCGCAAGGCAAAACCCTCACCCAACAACGCGCCAAGGAACTCTCCGAACTGGCCGCCGTTTGCGTACTGTGCGGACATTACGAGGGTGTGGACGAGCGTGTGCTGGAAGCGTTGGTGGATGAGCAAATTTCGGTGGGCGATTACGTGCTCACCGGCGGTGAATTGCCCGCGCTCACACTCATAGATTGCGTAGCGCGTATGGTGCCGGGGGTGTTGTCCGACGAGGAATGTTACACCGATGAAAGCCATTTTAGCGGGTTGCTCGAATATCCGCAATATACCCGCCCCGCCGTGTGGGAAGGAAAAGAAATCCCCGAAATTCTCCTTTCGGGACACCACGAAAATATCCGCCAATGGCGGCATGAGCAAGCCTTGTTGCGCACCGCCCGCCATCGTCCCGATATGCTCAAAAATGCCACACTTTGTGAAAAGGATTGGGCATTTTTACAAGAAAATGGTTTCTCTTTCGAGGAATAATGCCACGTTTCGCGGGTTTTATGTATAAGGTTTTCCACATTTCTTGTGAAAAGTTATAAAACGAAAAATATTTTTTTCCAAAAAATCGGTCACTCAACCGAATTTGCATAAATCGTGATTTTTCGCAAACGAAATGCATTGACGAAACATATTTTTGTGGTATACTGGTAATAGTGATTTTGTAATAAAATGAGTTTTTATACGAAAAGGAGTTTCCACTATGTGCGTTAAAGATGTTATGGTTCAAAACCAAGTCGGTTTGCATGCGCGTCCCGCAACCTTCTTTATTCAGAAAGCCAACAGCTTCAAATCCTCTATCTGGGTTGAAAAAGAAGACCGCCGCGTCAATGCAAAAAGTCTGTTGGGCGTTTTGTCCTTGGGTATCGTGGGCGGCACTGCTATCCGCGTCATTGCCGACGGTGCTGACGAAGAACAAGCTGTCAATGAACTGGTGGCTCTGGTGGAATCCGGTTTCACGGAGTAAGATTTGTATACAACCAAAAGCGCGCAACGGTATGTTGCGCGCTTTTTTCACAGGAGTATCGTATGTTAGAAATTTTTGATTCCCACGCGCATTATGATGCGAGCGCCTTTAAAGAGGACCGCGATACCTTGCTGACCTCACTTGCCGCAAACGGCGTGTGCGGGGTGATAGACTGCGCGGACTGTGTGGACAGTTGCGCTCGCAACCGCGCTTTGTGCGAACAGCATCCGTTTTTGTATATGGCGGCGGGGGTACACCCCGAACGCGCGGCAACTGTCGATGTGGACGCATTGGAACAACAATTGTTACCCTATTTACAATACGAAAAAACGGTGGCGGTAGGCGAAATCGGGCTGGATTATCACTGGCTGGACGATTGCCCGAAAGATAAACAAAAACTGGTTTTTGCAGAACAGTTGCGCATTGCACAAGCGCACAATCTGCCGGTTATTATCCACGATCGCGAGGCGCACGCCGACACGCTGGAACTGTTGCGCAAATACCGCCCGCGCGGGGTGGTGCACTGCTTTTCGGGCAGTGTGGAAACCATGCGGGAAACGGTGGAATTAGGAATGTATATCGGACTGGGCGGCGTGGTGACCTTCAAAAACGCGCGTACCGCGCCGCTGGTGGCGGCAGAAGTACCGCTTGACCGTCTGCTTCTTGAAACGGATGCGCCGTATATGGCGCCCGTACCTTTCCGCGGCAAACGGTGTGATTCCTCTATGATTGCCTACACCGCCGCAAAAATCGCCGAAATCCGCGGTATGCAAACGGAAGAACTGTTGCACATCACCGCACAAAACGCCAAACGGTTATTCAACATAAAATAACAAAAACTGCGAGGGACACCCTCGCAGTTTTGCATTTTATTTGCCTTTTCGGATAGACTGGTAAAGAAAGGGTGAGTATATGGATAAAAAAACGGTTTTCAGACGCGTTTTCGTTGACGGCATCTGTCTGTGTGCGGGCAGTGTATGTTTCGGTATTGCCGTTTCGGTATTCGTCTCCCCCGCCGCTATCGCGCCGGGCGGGATAACAGGGCTTGCCATCCTCTTAAAACATCTCATCGGTATGCCCGCCGGTGTGGGGACACTATTGCTTAATCTGCCGTTGTTATTTTTGGCGTGGCGGTATCTGGGTACACCGTTCTTTATCCGTACCACCATAGGGTTAACCGTGTCATCACTGTGTATTGATATGTTCGCGGCATACCTCCCGCCGTTTGCGGATGACCGCTTGCTTGCCGCTTTATTTGGCGGGGTTCTCACCGGTGCGGGACTGGGGCTCATTTACTTGCGTGGCGGCAGTTCAGGCGGCGCGGAAATTTTGGCGTTATTCTTACGCCGCAAGTTCCCGCATTTGTCCATAGGAAACCTGATTTTATTAATTGACGCCGCCGTTATTCTACTATCCGTCTTCGTATTCGGGCAGATAGAAAGCGCCTTATACGCCGCGGTGACCGTCTTTCTCACAGCGCAGGTAATGGACCGCCTCGTTTACGGCGGTCAAACGGCAAAATTCGCGGTGATTGTGAGTGAAAAAGGAACCGAAGTAGCACAAGCGGTATTTGCCGATTTGATGCGCGGCGTGACGGTATTGGAAGCCGCGGGCGGGTATACCGGCAAAAAACAGCAACTGCTCATCTGTGCGGTAGGCCGCGCGCAAGCGCATCTGTTACGCGCCGTCATCGCCCGCGTTGACCCGCACGCATTCGTGATTTTCGCCACCGCAGACGAAATTTTCGGCGAAGGCTTTTCCGTGGGAGGGCATTAAAAACCACCGCAGGCTTTAAAAGCCTGCGGTGGTTTTTACTTTATGCATTTTCTTGTTTGAACGCCTCGGCACGCACTGCGGAAACGGCACGAATCACAGGATTCGGATAGGGGGATGTTTCGCCGCCAATTGCATACAGGAAGTAAAAGCCTTCCGGATTGCGATACAACCGCTCCTCGTAGCCATTGGGGTCACCGTACATGCCTTCCGCTTTGCCGGCAATCCACTCAGCGTTTTCGGTGTCATATACCTTGCCGCGAATCGTCTTTTGCATACTGTTACCTCCCTTTATATAATATATTGTCAAGAGTATACGCTATCTTTTCTGAAAAAACAATCCTTTTTTGACGAAACCGTAAATTTTTATAAAATCTACACATTTTCATACTTTTTGGGGTGATTTTTTAAGAAAATCGCAAAATGTCATTGACAAAAACGCTTTTACCGCATAATATTTTTATGTGGCACGGCGTACAGGCAGTGTGACAAGCAAAAATCGGAAGGATGAATCTATCTATGGTTATGGAAAAAATTGCTGCTCTCTTGGCGGCACAGTTTGAAGTGGAAGCCGACAGCATTACGGCAGATACTGATTTCGTCGAGGACCTGGGTGCCGATTCTTTGGACGTTGTGGATATGCTGATGTCCTTGGAAGACGAATTTGACGTAGAAATTCCCGATGAGGAAATCGAAAACATTCACACGGTCGGTGACCTCGTCTCTTTCATTGAGGAGCATATGTAAGACGCGCTTTTAAAGCGTGTATCTTTGAAAAACGGGAGATGGAGTAATCTGTCTCCTTTTTTTGTGGTGGTGTTTATGCAACTGACAATCCTACCCATGCAAGCAGAACATATCTCCGCCTTAGCGGCTATTGAAAAAGCGTGCTTTTCTGCGCCGTGGAGCGAAACAGCACTCAGAGAAGAACTGCAAAACCCGCTCGCCGTGTTTTTGACAGCGGTAGATGAAAACGGTACGGTGTGCGGGTACGCGGGTATGCACACCGTAGCAGATGAAGGCTTTTTTGCCAACGTTGCCGTGTCCCCCGCTTGTCGCAGACAAGGCGTGGCGGATGCGCTGGTGGGCGCTCTCCGTGACTACGGCAAAGAGCACAACTTCTATCGCTTAACGTTAGAAGTGCGGGTGAACAACCAAGCGGCCATTGCGTTATACCAAAAACACGGATTTGTGTGCGACGGCGTGCGCCCGCATTTTTATGCCGCGCCCGATGAGGACGCTTATATTTATTCTTTGTATTACAAAAGAGGTGAGTGACTTGTATATTTTAGGAATTGAATCCTCCTGCGACGAAACCGCCGCCGCCGTTGTCAAAGGCGGCAGAGAAGTGCTCTCAAACGTGGTGGCGTCACAGGTAGACGAGCACCGCTTATACGGCGGTGTCGTACCCGAAATCGCCTCCCGCCGTCACACCGAAGCAATCAGCGGCGTGGTGCGGCAAGCACTCGCCGATGCGGGCAAAACCCTGCAAGATATCGACGGCATTGCCGTCACC
>JAZOCQ010000075.1:0-11684 GCA_045596565.1 Acutalibacteraceae bacterium | reverse complement strand
CCGGCACTCTGCCCGCCACGTGCTTTGCCGCGAACGCGATAACTGCGCGGTGTTCCTCGTCGGTGAGGGTGGAGCTTTCGCCCGTTGTACCCACCACCACCAAAGCGGCAATGCCTTGTTCGATTTGCCAGTCGATGAGTTTTGCAAACGCGTTGTAGTCCACACCGTCAGCGGTGAGGGGGGTAACAATAGCGGTAGCCGCACCTTCAAAAATAGGTTTCATGATACATTCTCCTTTTTTACAATAAAAAATAGCCGCCAAAAGGGCAGCTACACACAAAATACGCACGGCAGACTTTTCTGCATGGCAGTTACGTTTGTGGATAGCTCTCCGCATCTCTGCGACAGCAACAGCCCTCTTAGTTCCTGTTGCCAGCACGGTCTTTTGCCACAGACCGACTTCGGCACCCACGCCTTTTGCGTTCTCCTGTCGCGGCAGACAGTAGCGGAGAACGGTACTCATCGTGCAGTGCGCCTCTATCTTTTTGCTAACAATAGCACAGCCGTGCCCGTTTGTCAATAGTTTGCGTTTATTTTTTGCGGGTGTCGATGGTTTTACCGAATACCACAAAGCGGTCATACAAAAATTCCAACACGAAATTGGACAGCATGGAAACGGCAAGCACCAGATATTCGTTCCAACCGGCAGTTTCCAGCAGTTGCCCGCCCCACGTAGAAAGCGGCGTAAATACGGCGTAAAACGCCGCCACTTTGAGCATGGCAATCGGCACGTTGCCCGCAGAACGGAAGGTGACGTTGCGGTTGAGCGTAAAATTCCAAAGCACCGATAAAATGAGTGCCGTGAGATAACACACCCAATAGGAAAGATGCAACAGTTCATTTAACAGCGTAAACGATACGGCTTGTATGATACCTGCACTCACAGAAAACAAGGTAAACAGAATGGTACGGCGCAGTTCTTTTTTTGCGGATTGTTGCATAGAAATCCCCTCCGTTTTGACAATCTGTTATTATTTTACGCAAAAGCCACGGATTTGTAAAGAAAAAATATAACTATCAAACTCAAGGACAGTTTTCAATATTTCGCAACTGATTCTCTTTAAGCTCTTTTAACTGTTTTCGACCTATATCCACACAAATACAGTCGGTACATGTACCCGTTATATCTAAATTGATTTCCCCTAAAACACATTCGTTATTTTTTGGTAGATACAGAAAATATTTTCACAAGTCATATCATCACCCTTTAAAATATATCACACAAGAAAATGAAATGCAACCATAAACGGTTATATAAATACAACCGAAAATGAGCATAATATTGTTTTGGGTGATGAGTATGTTTAAGATTGATAATGAACTAAAAAACGCAAACACGCCGCGTACCGTGCGATTTACCGAATCGTTGTTTGAGCGACTGAACAAAACTGCAGCAAGCAACAATGTTTCATTTAATTTACTTGTGTTGCAATGCTGTAAATATGCGCTTGACAACATAGAAAACGAAGAAAACAACTAAAAAGCAACCACAACGTTTCAGAACAGCAAAAAAAGATGCACGAAAATTTCGTGCATCTTTTTTAATCTTATGATTGAGAACCGTATTTTTTATTCCAGTTCAAAAGCGCCGGTATACAGTTGATAGTAGGTGCCTTTCTGGGCGATAAGGTCGTTGTGCGAGCCGCGTTCGATAATTCTGCCGTGGTCTAACACCATAATCACGTCTGAGTTTTTGACGGTGGACAAGCGGTGTGCAATGACGAAAACGGTACGGCCTTCCATTAATTTATCCATACCTTTTTGCACAATCGCTTCGGTACGTGTATCGATGGAGGAGGTCGCTTCGTCCAAAATCATCACCGGCGGGTCGGCTACTGCCGCGCGGGCAATTGCAAGCAACTGCCGTTGCCCTTGGGAGAGGTTGGCGCCGTTACCCGAAAGTTGCGTGTTGTAACCATCGGGCAGACGTTCGATAAAGTTATCTGCGCCTGCCAGTTTAGCCGCAGCGCGACATTCTTCGTCGGTGGCATCCAAGCGTCCGTAGCGGATATTGTCCATCACCGTTCCCGTAAACAGATTGGTTTCCTGTAATACAAGACCCAGTGAACGGCGCAGGTCGGATTTTTTGATTTTGTTGATGTTAATACCATCATACCGCACCTTACCGTCCGCGATGTCATAAAAGCGGTTGATAAGGTTGGTAATGGTGGTTTTACCTGCACCCGTAGCGCCCACAAACGCCACTTTTTGTCCCGGTTCGGCATACACGCTGACATCGTGCAATACCTGTTTGTTTTCCTCATAGCCGAAGTCCACTTTTGTGAGCCGCACGTCACCGCGCAAGGGGGTGTAGGTGAGTGTACCGTCGTGGTGGGGGTGTTTCCACGCCCACACGCCCGTGCGCTCGGCGGTTTCTTCGATGGTACCGTCGTCGTGGATGCGTGCATTGACCAGCGTGACATACCCTTCGTCGGTTTCGGGTTGTTCATCCATTAAAGAGAACACACGGTCGGCGCCCGCCATACCCATGACAACCGCATTGATTTGTTGGGACACCTGATTGACGTTGCCGGTAAACTGTTTGGTCATATTGAGGAACGGCACCAAAATGCTGATGGAAAATGCCATTCCCGACAAACTGACATTGGGCAGACCCGACAGCAGATATAAACCACCCACCGTCGCCATAATCACGTATAAAATATTGCCGATATTCATAATAATCGGGCCGAGCATATTGGCGTAAGCGTTGGCGCGGCGGCTGTCTTCATATAAAGCGTTGTTGATGACGTCGAAAGCCTCTTCGCCCGCTTGCTCGTGGCAGAACACCTTGACGACTTTTTGTCCGTTCATCATTTCCTGCACAAAGCCTTCCGCTTCGCCTAGTGAACGTTGTTGACGGATGAAGAATTTAGCACTGCCGCCCGCCAATTTGCGGGAAATGATTACCATCACCACAACGCCCAATGACAGAATGATGGTCATGGTGATGCTGAAATACAGCATAATGGCAAACACGCAAAGTACCACGGCAACCGCTTGCACCAGCGAGGGGATGGCTTGCGAAACGAGTTGGCGCAAGGTATCAATGTCGTTGGTGTAACGGCTCATAATATCGCCGTGACGGTTTTGGTCGAAATAGCGGATAGGCAGGTTTTGCATGCTGTCAAACATGCGACACCGCATTTTATGCAAAAAGCCTTGGGTCATATATGCCATCAACTGATTTTGCACAGTGATGGCGAGAGTGGCCACTACATACAGCACTGCGAGCACCATAATTTTCGGCACGATTTCGTTTGCGGCGGAAGTCCAGTCACCTGTTGCTTGCCACGTTTCTATGCCGGTGATGACCTGCTGAATAAACAAAGCGGGAATGGCGGAAGTCGCCGCCGAAAATAGAATACATACAATGGTCAGCGGTGCCAGCACGGGATAGAACGAGAACAATGATTTGATGACGCGCGGCAGGGTGTTGGGGTTTACCGGCGGTCTTTTTCCGGCGGGGCCGGGACCATGCTTTTGAGGTCCTTTCACTGCGCATCACCTCCGTTCGTTTGCTGTGCATGGATTTCGGCATAGATGTCGCAGGTGGCGAGCAACTGCTCGTGATTGCCCTTGGCAACAATCCGACCGCCGTCCATGACGAGAATGAGGTCAGCATCCTCTACCGATGCGATGCGTTGCGCGATGATGATTTTAGTGGTAGAGGGAATGAAGGATTTAAACCCGCCGCGAATGAGCGCGTCGGTGCGGGTATCCACCGCACTGGTGGAATCGTCCAAAATAAGTATTTTCGGTTTTTTGAGCAGTGCGCGTGCGATGCAAAGGCGTTGCTTTTGACCGCCGGATACGTTGGTACCGCCTTGCTCGATTTTGGTATCGTACTTGTCGGGGAAACTCTCAATAAAATCGTGCGCTTGCGCCAGTTTACATGCCTCGACCAATTCTTCATCGGTGGCATCGGCATTGCCCCAGCGCAGATTTTCTTTGATGGTGCCCGAAAACAGTTCGTTCTTTTGCAACACCATGGCAACCGCATCGCGCAACGTGCGCAGTTTATATTCTCGCACGTCCACGCCGCCAACTTTTAAGGTGCCGTCGGAGACGTCGTATAAACGGGGAATGAGTTGCACCAGCGACGATTTGCCGGTACCCGTGCCGCCGATAATACCCACCGTCATACCGCTTTCGATATGCAGGTTGATGTCAGACAGTGCGTGTCGTTTTGCCGTGGCGGCATATTTGAATGAAACGTTTTCAAAGTCAATACTGCCGTCTTTAACGGTGTCCACTGCATTTGCGGGGTCGACAATAGCGGGCGTTTCCTCTAACACTTCGCAAATACGTT
Organism: Acutalibacteraceae bacterium; assembly: GCA_045596565.1. Classification (GTDB taxonomy): domain Bacteria; phylum Bacillota; class Clostridia; order Oscillospirales; family Acutalibacteraceae; genus URNF01. Next base: position 7,372 of record JAZOCQ010000075.1, on the reverse strand, counting down.
TGATGGATTCTGCTGACATGGTGAGAATCACGTAAATCATGGACAGCATCATCAACGACATGAGAATTTGCATGCCGTAGGTGAGCATAGCGGAAATTTGTCCCACGTCGATGGTCCGACCCATGCCGGAAATCGCCATACGAGAACCCACCAGCAACACGAAAATCATATTGAAATACAAGCAAACCTGCATAATCGGGGCGTTGAGTGCTATAATACGTTCAGCTTTGGTAAAATCCTTGCAGATGTCACCCGCGGCAATGCCGAATTTGTGTTTTTCGTGTTCTTCTCTGGAAAAGCCTTTGACAACACGCATACCACGGACATTTTCTTCAATAGATTCGTTCAAACGGTCATATTTTTTGAACACACGACGGAAAGCGGGCATTGCTTTGCGGCTGATGAGGATTAAACCGCCCGCCAAAACGGGAATGACCACCACGAACGTAGCGGCGAGTGCACCGCCCATGATGTATGCCATCACCACCGAGAAAATCAGCATCAGTGGCGAGCGCACGGCGGTACGAATAATCATCATATAGGACATTTGCACATTGGCAACGTCGGTGGTCATGCGGGTGACCAGCGAAGCAGAGGAGAATTTGTCGATGTTGCTGAATGCGAATTTGCCTACCGCACGGTACATATCCGCACGCAAGTTTTTGGCAAAACCCGCAGACGCTTTGGAGCAGGTAACGGCGGCAAGTCCGCCGAAACTCAGCGATACAATCGCCATAATCACCAACAGCAAACCGGTTTTGAGAATTTCCTGCATATCGGTGCCGTTTTTGACACGGTTGACCAAATCCGCCGTGATAAACGGTAACAGCACCTCAATCACCACTTCACCGGTTATGAAAAATAAAGTGAGCAATGACGGTTTTTTGTATTCACGCACACTGCTCAATAAGCGTTTCCACATAGTGTGATGTTCCTTTCCGTTAGAGTATCCAATATTATACAATATTTATGTATTTTTTGCAATATTATAATTGTGAACAAATTAAAAAAACCGCTTCGCAGAGATGGTTTTTTGGTGTTTATTGAATGACCGCAATCCAACCTTCAGGTGCGGGAATTTCGCCCATTTGCATACCGCGCAGGGTGTCGTACAGTTTTTTGGTAACGGGGCCCATTTCGGTCATACCGGCAGGGAAACAGATTTCTTTGCCGTGGTCGACGATTTTGCCGACGGGGGAGATGACCGCCGCCGTACCGCAAAGACCGCATTCCGCAAAATCGCCTAACTCCGCCAAAGCGACGGGGCGTTCTTCCACTTCCAGCCCTAAATGTTGTGCCGCAACGGTGAGCAGGGAACGGCGGGTGATGGAGGGCAAAATGGTGTCGGATTTGGGGGTGACCACTTTTCCGTCTTTGGTAACCAACAAGATATTCGCACCGCCCGTTTCTTCGAGATAAGTGCGGGTGGCGGAATCGAGATACACGTTCTCATCATAGCCTTGTTCGTGTGCGTCTACGATGGCATAGAGGCTCATGGCATAGTTTAGGCCCGCTTTGATATGACCGGTACCGCGGGGAGCGGCGCGGTCAAAATCGGCAATACGCAGAGTGAGCGGTTTGACACCGCCCTTGAAATAGGGGCCGACAGGGGTGGCGAAAATACGGAATTCAAATTCGTCGGCGGGTTTGACGCCGATGACGTTATTGGAACCGAACATAAACGGACGCAGATATAAAGTAGCGCCGCTGCCGTAAGGCGGCACAAACGCTGCATTGGCAGCTACTACCTTGCGCACCGCTTCTACAAATTTATCTTCGGGGAACACCGGCATTTTCATACGGCGGCAGGAATCCGCCATACGCGCGGCGTTCAAGTCGGGGCGGAAACACACGATTTTTCCGTCGGCGGTGGTATAGGCTTTGAGACCTTCAAAACAGGTCTGCGCATACTGCAACACGCAAGCGCTTTCTTCAACGGTCACGGTGTTGTCGGTGGTCAGTTCACCGTCATCCCACTTGCCGTCTTTGTAACGGGCAACAAAGCGGTAATCGGTTTTGATATACCCGAACCCCAAGTTCTCCCAATCGATGTTTTTCTTCTCCATATATATTGCCTCCCCGCAAGGTTTTAACATGATAAAGTATTGTAGCACCGCCGTTTGTTTTTGTCAATATACTTGCAAGCGAGATAGGAGCGTGGTATACTACTGTTTAGAAAGAGGGGAGCGGATGATGCAAGAAACAACACAAAAACCGCAGTATCTCACTTGCGAAAGATGGGGCATTTTTGCACTGCTCATGTTTGTGGGCGGATTTTACGGCGCGTATACGTTTTTGTTGCGCGGTGGCGTATTTTGTAACGCGCAAACCGGCAATTTGTTGCTGGCGGGTGTGCAGTTGGCGCAAGGGAAATTTGCGGCGGCGGCGTATTATATCATCCCTTTTTGCGGATACGTCCTCGGAACAGTGGTATCCGAAATTCTCCCCGGTCCCGTCAAACGGCGGGGACTAGTGCGGTGGGATACGTTGCTTATCGGCATTGAAATTGTCGCTGTGATTTTGTTGGGCTTTTTGCCTGACAGCGCGCCGTTCCAGATTTCTCAAATTATCGTCAACATTTTGTGCGCCATGCAGTTTAACACCTTTCGCCAGATGGAGGGTATCCCCATGGCGACCACGTTTTGCACCAACCACGTGCGACAGATGGGCGTGTCGCTGGTAAAAGCGGTGCGTTTTAAAGATACCGCGTGGAGACAGCGGTTTTTCAAACACAGTTGTTTATTGTTATTGTTTGTGGCGGGCGTTGCCGTGTCGGCGGTGTTGTGCCGACTGTGCGGCTCGCGCGCAATTTGGTTTGCGCTTATCCCGCTTTGTATAGTGGGCGGCAGACTGCTTTACGCCGACTTAAAAATCGAGAAAGCGTTTTTAAACGCTACTCCGCACGGACATTGACGTTGGAGGGAATAGAATGGAGATACGGGAAATACTATCGTGTGTAGACCACACGTTATTGGCGCAGGACGCCACTTGGACGCAAATCAAAACCGTGTGTGATGACGGTATCAAATACGGTGTCGCATCGGTGTGTATCCCGCCGTCGTTTGTACGTCGTGCAAAGGCATACGTAGGAGACAACTTGCCGATTTGTACGGTGATTGGATTTCCAAACGGGTATATGACAACCGCCGCAAAATGTGCGGAAACCGCCGATGCCGTACAAAACGGCGCGGATGAAATCGATATGGTGATAAACGTAGGCTTTGTCAAAGAAGGCGATTTTGATGCGGTGTTAGGAGAAATTAACGCCGTCAAAAAAGCGTGTGACGGTAAACTGCTGAAAGTTATCATCGAAACTTGCTTGCTGACCGAACAAGAAAAAATCAAATTATGTGAAATCGTGTCCCAAAGTGATGCGGATTTCATTAAAACCTCCACGGGTTTTGCGGGCGGCGGCGCGACCGCTGAGGATATTGCGTTGATGGCGGCACACGTTACCCCGCCCACCAAAATTAAAGCGGCGGGCGGCATTGCGTCTTTTGCGGATGCTGAGCAGTTTTTGAAACTGGGTGCGCACCGCCTTGGCACCAGCCGTTTGATAAAATTGTTAAAAGAAGAAAAAACCGACGATACAACCTATTGAGAAAGGAAGCGTACCTATGAGTATGACCGTCCCCACCCCGCATATCGCGGCAAACAAAGGTGATTTTGCCAAAACCGTTTTGATGCCGGGCGACCCGTTGCGCGCGCAGTTTATTGCGGAAAATTTCCTCACAAACCCCCGTCTTGTGAACAACGTGCGCGGGGTGCAAGGGTATACCGGTACGTATAAAGGCGTGCCGGTGTCGGTGATGGCGTCCGGTATGGGTATGCCGTCTATCAGCATTTATGCGTATGAACTGTATACCGCCTATGGCGTGGAAAATATCATCCGTGTGGGTTCGGCGGGCGGTATGACCCCCGCTGTCAAGGTGCGGGATATCGTGCTGGGTATGGGTGCTTGCACCAACTCGAATTTTGTGTCGCAGTATCATCTGCCGGGGCAGTTTGCGCCGCTTTGCAGTTATGAGTTATTGCGCATTTGTGCAGACATTGCCAAAGAAAAAGCGTTGCCGTATCACGTGGGCAATTTGTTGTCCACCGATACGTTTTACGTAGACGAAGAGGGTGTCCCACCCGCGCAATGTATCACGCCGTCTTTTGCAAAAATGGGTGTGCTGGCGGTGGAAATGGAAGCGGCGGGATTGTATATGACCGCCGCACGCGCGGGTAAAAACGCATTGGCGATTTGTACCGTTTCCGACCACCTTTTGAGCGGGGAATCACTGCCCGCAAGCGAGCGACAAACTTCGTTTACCGATATGATGACCTTGGCGCTGGAAACGGCTGTCAAACTGGATTAACAAGGAGGAATTCCATTGGCAAAACGGGTGTTTTTGATTGTACTGGATTCGTTTGGCATCGGTGCGATGCCGGATGCCGCGGCGTTTGGGGATGAAAACCCCAACACCCTCGCCCGCATTGCCGCGTCCCCGCGTTTTCAAGCGGATACGTTTGCCAAACTGGGTCTTTTTCATATTGATGGTGTGACTTGCGGCAAAAAAGTGCCGTCGCCAAAAGCGGCATACGCACGCATGACTGAGTGTTCCAAGGGGAAAGACACCACCATCGGGCATTGGGAGATTGCGGGCGTTGTATCCGACCGTCCGTTGCCGACCTATCCGCAGGGTTTTCCCCAATCGGTTCTGGATGCGTTCACCGCCGCCACCGGCAGAGCGGTGTTGTGTAACAAACCGTATTCGGGCACGGCGGTTATCAAAGATTACGGCGAGGAGCACTTGAAAACGGGTGCGCTGATTGTGTATACTTCCGCTGACAGCGTTTTTCAAATTGCGGCGCACGAAGGTATCGTGCCACCCGAAACGTTATATGACTACTGCCGTAAAGCCAGAGAAATTTTACAGGGAGAACACGCCGTAGGGCGTGTGATTGCCCGCCCCTTTGAGGGAGAGTATCCCCATTTTGTACGCACCCCGCGCCGTCACGATTTTTCACTCACACCCCCCGCACCCACCATGCTCGACGCGATTAAAAACGCGGGGCAACAGGTGATTGCTATTGGTAAAATCAGTGATATTTTTGCAGGGCAAGGGGTGACAAAGTCGCAATATACCGTTTCTAACGCCGAGGGCATGGCGGCGGCACTGCAAGTGCAAAAAAGTGATTTTGCGGGACTTTGTTTTGTCAATTTGGTGGATTTTGATATGCAATACGGACATCGGCAGGATATCGACGGCTATGCCGCTGCTTTTGCCGCTGTTGACGAGTGGCTACCCACCTTTTTAGCGGGTATGGGCGAGGAGGATTTGTTGCTTATCACCGCCGACCACGGTTGTGACCCCGGTGACGAGCACACCGACCACACCCGCGAATATACACCGCTTTTGTTATACGGCAACGCGGTGAAACCGCAGAATTTGGGAACCCGCGATACCTTTGCGGATATTGCCGCAACGGTGACGGCGTATTTAGGTGTACCGTTTGATTGCGCGGGCAGGAGGATACAATATGAATGAACAAACCTTATGTAACCTTGCCGTAGAGGCGATGCGCAACGCATACGCACCGTATTCACACCATTTGGTGGGTGCGGCGTTGTTGACCGAGTCGGGTAAGGTGTATTGCGGTTGCAATATTGAAAACGTGTCTTTTACCCCTACCGTTTGCGCGGAACGCACCGCATTTTTCAAGGCGGTCAGCGAGGGAGAAACAAAATTTTCCATGCTCGCGGTTGCGGGCGGTATGCAAGGAAAAATTGACGGTATTTGCTCGCCGTGCGGTGTTTGCCGACAGGTAATGGCGGAATTTTGCGGTCCCGATTTTCCGATTTTATTGGTGCGGGACGCGTCCCATTATGAAAAAACCACTTTGGGAGAATTGTTGCCGTTGGCATTCGGAAAGGAATAGCCTATGAATATGTACGAAATCATCCGCAAAAAGCGGGACGGCGGTACGCTTTCCGCCGCGGAAATTGCGTTTTTTGTAGAGGGATACACCAAAGGGGATATCCCCGACTACCAAGCCTCTGCACTCGCAATGGCGATATACTTTAAAGGAATGGATGCAAAGGAAACCGCCGCGCTCACGATGGCGATGGCGGCGTCGGGGGATACGGTGGATTTGTCCCGTTTCGGTACGCTGTCGGTGGATAAACACAGCACCGGTGGCGTGGGAGACAAAACTTCGTTGATTGTTGCGCCGATAGTGGCGGCGTGTGGCGGTTTTGTCACCAAAATGTCCGGCAGAGGATTGGGGCACACCGGCGGTACGGTGGATAAACTGGAAAGCATTCCGGGGTATCAAACCACCCTGTCCACAGAGGCGTTTTTAAATCAGGCGCAAACGGTGGGTTTGGCACTCATCGGGCAAAGCGGTAATTTAACCCCCGCCGACAAAAAACTGTATGCGTTGCGGGACGTCACCGCAACGGTAGACAGTATGCCGCTTATCGTATCCAGTATTATGAGCAAAAAACTTGCCGCGGGCTCTCATAACATCGTGTTGGATGTGAAAGTGGGCAACGGCGCGTTTATGAAAACCGAGCGTGATGCTCGCGCACTGGCAAAGGCGATGGTGGACATCGGTGAGCGTTGCGGCAGACGGTGTACCGCGGTTATCAGCAATATGGACGCACCCTTAGGGTTTGCGGTGGGCAACGCTCTGGAAGTCAAAGAAGCGGTCAAAGTGCTTAAAGGCGAACAAAAGGGCGAGTTGCGGGAATTGTGCCTCGTGCTTGCCGACGAAATGCTCACACTGGTCAAGGAAATCCCGCCCGCCGACGCGTTCAAATTGGCAGAGCAAGCACTGGACAGCGGGGCGGCGTTCCAAAAGATGAAACAATGGATTGCAGCACAAGGCGGAGATACGGCGTATCTTGACGATGTCTCCTTGTTCCCGCTTGCAACATATGAAAAGCAAGTGTACGCTGTCAAAAGCGGGTACATCACCGCGATGAACGCCGAGGAAATCGGGCGTATCAGCGTGTTGCTGGGCGCGGGACGCGCCACAAAATCCGACAGTATTGATATGGCGGCGGGTATTGTTCTGCACAAGAAAACAGGGGACGCGGTACAAGCGGGAGAGGTGCTCGCAACCTTATATACCGAGCGGGCGGATACGTTGGACGATGCGTGTGCGCGGTATATAGAGGCGGTAACGGTTGCGGAAACACCCGCTAAACGACCGCCGCTCATTTCGGATATCATCAGAAAGGTGTGACATATATGAAAAAATTTGGTTCGGTTATTGCAAAAATCATTTGCTGTGCGCTGGCGGTGGGGCTGGTGTTCTGGTTCAAACTGCCGCCGCTTAACCTCCGCAGTCAAGCGTTTTGGACGTTTTTGTTTGAATGTAT
>JAZOCQ010000074.1:0-2854 GCA_045596565.1 Acutalibacteraceae bacterium | reverse complement strand
TGGATATATTACAAGTGAATGTTTCGGACTATGAAAAGGGTTTGGTAGATGGCACCGACCCCGCACCCGACACCGGTTTAGGCGTGGGTGAAACCATCACTTTACGGGTGAGCAACGTCGAGCCCGTTGAAGAGCAACCCGACACAGAACAAAACGATACCGACATCACTGAATGAGGGAGATAATACCATGGCACAAATCCTTCCCTACCGTGCTTTACGCTTTACAGCAAAAGGCGGTACGATTGAAACGCTGACCTGCCCACCCTATGACATCATTTCCGAACAAGAACGGCAACTGTTCTTGCAACAAAATCCCAACAATATCATTCGTCTGGAATTACCGCGCGACGGTGAAAACCCCTACGCCCTCGCAACAGAGACCCTGCAAAAATGGTTGCAAAACGGCGTTTTGGCACAAGACGACGACGCTGCTTTTTATATCTATGATATTGGGTTTGAAGCGGATGGTCAAAAACACATCACCGGCATTATCGGCAGAGTACATTTAGAGGAATTCGAAAAAGGTATCGTGTTGCCACACGAATTTACATTGTCTAAGGCAAAAGGCGACCGCTTAAATCTTATGCGTGCTACCGGATGCAATTTCAGCAATATCTACTCACTGTACCGCGAAGATGATATGCATTCCCCCATCCGCGACGTTATGCAACTGACCGCAGATGCAACGCCGCTTTACGAAATGACCGATACGGCAGGGCTTGTGCATCGCGTATGGGCGTTGACCGACCCCCAAAAAACGGCGGCTGTTACCGCCGCCTTTGCGAATAAAAAACTGTATATTGCAGACGGACATCACCGTTACGAAACTGCACTCAACTACCGCAACGAACTAAAAGCAAACGGCAACTACACACCCGATGCCGACTATTGTATGATGATGCTGGTAGAAATGAGTCATCCCGGTTTGGTGGTATTCCCCACCCACCGTTTGGTACGCGACCTGCCCGCTTTTTCTACCGATGCACTGCTGACCGCTTGCACGGAATACTTTAAGACGCAAATGACAGACGTAGCACATTTACAAGCCGCGTTAGATGCCGCTTATCAAGCGGGCGAAAAAGCGTTCGGTTTGTATGACGGTTCAAAAACCGTTCTGCTCACCTTAAAAGACACCGCTGTTATGGACGCCTTGTTGCCCGATGTGTCAACCGCATCACGCCAACTGGATGTCACGGTGTTACATACGTTGGTGTTAGAGCGTCTTTTGGGTATTGATAAAGAAAACATGGCAAACCAAAAAAATCTCACCTACACCCGTGACCTTAATGAAGCGTTAACAGAGGTGGACAACGGCAATGCCAACTGCTGTTTCTTACTCAATCCCACCCGCGTTTCGGAAATTCGAGACGTGGCGGCAGCCGGCGAAAAAATGCCGCAAAAATCCACCTATTTTTATCCGAAACTTATTACCGGTCTGACTATGAACAAAATTCTGTAAAGAAAAAAACATCAAAATTTCACAAAATCGTCACAAAAATATTTTATTATTGTATAAAGCAAAATAGTTTTTATAGGAGGAAGCACAGCAAATGATAAAGGTAACAAACCTGACAAAATGTTATGGTTCCCACTGTGCAGTGGACCATATCAATTTTGAGGTACACGAAGGCGAAATTCTCGGTTTTCTGGGGCCCAACGGTGCCGGCAAATCCACCACAATGAATATCCTGACGGGATATCTCTCTTCCACCGACGGCTCGGTCACAATCGGCGGCTATGATATTTTGGAACAGCCCAATGCCGCTAAGGCGAATATCGGCTACCTGCCGGAATTGCCGCCCATTTATCCGGATATGACCGTGCGGGAATATTTGGATTTTATGTACGATTTGAAAAAATGTACATTACCCCGCGCACAGCACATCGCGGAAATCTGCAAAATTATGAAAATCGAAGACGTGTACGGCAGATTGATTAAAAACCTCTCCAAAGGTTATAAACAGCGCGTCGGTATGGCGCAAGCCCTCATCGGCAACCCGCCCGTTTTGGTGCTGGATGAACCGACTGTGGGTCTGGACCCCAACCAAATCATTGAAATTCGTTCGTTGATTAAAGCGCTGGGCAAACGCCATACCATCATCTTGTCCTCTCACATTTTGCCGGAAGTTCAGGCGATTTGTGACCGCATCGTCATCATCAGCAACGGTAAAATCGTCGCGGACGATACTGCTGAAAACCTCACCCGCAGTTATTCCAAAGACCGCCGCTTGATGGTGCGTGTGGCAGGTCCCGCCTTTGAAGTGGAAAAACTTATCCACGGCATTGAAGGCGTCAAACGCGTCAACGCAATTACTTCCCGCGAGGCGGGTACTACCGATTTTGCTATCGAATTACACGAAGGCGCCGATATTCGCTATGCACTTTTTGAACGTCTGGCGGCACGAAACTTCTCCCTGCTTTCCTCCTACTCGATGGAAAAATCTTTGGAAGAAATCTTTACATCTCTCACCCACGAAAACTTTAGCGATAACACGAAAGGGGGCAACCACTAATGCGTGCCGTTTTGAAAAAGGAACTGCGTTCCTACTTTACCTCCACCATCGGCCTGGTGGTGCTGGCGATTATATCCTTGTTCGCAGGCTTTGCATTCTTTATGTATAATCTCTCCTATGGTTCTCCCTCTTTAAGTTACGTGTTCCAAAACATCTATACAATCGTACTGTTACTGGTATTACCCGTACTGACCATGCGATTGTTCAGTGAAGAAAAACGCCAAAAAACCGACCAGGCGCTGTTCACCGCGCCTACCTCGCTGACCGGTATCGTGCTGGGTAAATATTTTGCCGCAATGATACTGTTTGCATTGGGTCTGGCCATCACTTGGGTGTTTG
>JAZOCQ010000073.1:0-5153 GCA_045596565.1 Acutalibacteraceae bacterium | reverse complement strand
GGTTGCGTATATAGTTTTTACAATTCTTCAAATAATCGAAAGTGGTAAAGTGAAAAAGAAACTAATGTAATACCATAAAAGCGAGGTGAAATTCACCTCGCTTTTATGGTATTACATTAGTTTCTTTTTCACTTTACCACTTTCGATTATTTGAAGAATTGTAAAAACTATATACGCAACCAGGCTTACTGTGCTTAATACACCCAATATATGCACGGCGGTGCTGTTGTTAATCAACCCAAAAAAGACATACGCCGAGCCTATGTCACCACCGTCCGGGAAAAAGGCATACATAAGTACATAGGTTATATATGTAGTTAATGTGTATGCTCTTAATTTTGCAGAATAAATTAAGTTTGGTAGTACCTTACCGTTTATAACGGCAAATATAACCGGATGAACAAACGGAACTGTAAGCCAAGTCAAAATCACTCTATACCAACCCATGTTTAATATCCATGATGCAGCTACTATTAAAATACACAGTATCATAATAACATAGTATGTTATTATTCGGGGTTGTTTTAGTTTTATTATTTTTAATAAAAGCCGAATAAGGAAAACAAATCCAAACACAAACCCGCAAATAATAGCTAACAGAATAAAAATGCCAATTGCTTTTATCAACAGTCCAGATAATTGAAAGTCCATAATTTCACCTCTTTTGATTTATTATATCATATTTCATTTCAAAAGCAACCTCGTGCAGTATAAATCTCCGCGATTTACAAATACTAACATCACAATTTGAATTAAAAGGAGAATTTATATATGAAAGCAACAGGTATCGTACGCCGTATAGATGATTTAGGGAGAGTTGTTATCCCAAAAGAGATTAGACGCACCATCCGCATCAGAGAGGGCGACCCGCTGGAAATTTTTACCGACAATGACGGTGAAGTAGTATTTAAAAAATATTCGCCGGTGGGCGAATTGTCGCCGTTTGCGGTGCAATACGCCGACGTGTTGTCCCGCGCGTGCGGGATGACCGTTCTCATTTGTGACCGTGACCAGGTGGTGGCTGCTGCGGGGAACAACCGCAAAGAGTTTCTCGACCGCCGTATTTCCGCATCACTCGAAGAGTCTATGGAAAACCGCCAGACCCACGTCGCACAAGCGGGCGGCAGCCGCTTACAACCCGTGGAGGGGATGGACCGCGCCGCCGCCGTGGCGGTTCCCATCCTGGCATCCGGTGATATTACCGGTGCGGTGTGTATGCTGCAACCCGAAAGCGGCACCATCCCCAGTGAGGGGGACGTCAAGTTAGCACAGGTCGCCGCCGCATTCCTCGGCAAACAAATGGAAAGCTGAAACCAAAGAAGCGATAGAAAAGGGAGAATGACTTCGGAGCACTCACAAAGGGAGAAATCGGTTTTTCGCCAATATTTTCTCCGCCTCATTGTTCCCAAACCTTGTAAGACATACAGTATGACTGCGGTTTGGCAACTTCGAGAACGAAAAAAATATTTCGGCTACAAAACTGCAAAGCACCTAAAATAAAAGAATTTTTGATGGTAGAAAAAGCAAAAAGCCACGGTAACGCTGACGCGTACCGTGGCTTTTTAACGCATTATGCCACAAAAATTCATTATTTTAGGCGAATTATCCCTGTGTGAGCGCTCCGTTTGTCATTCTCCCTTTTCTATCATTTTTTTATAAATTTCATTCTTGCGCTGGCCGGTTTCCTGTGCCGCTTGCTTTGCCGCCGCGGCAGGTGACATTCCATCCGCTACATACTCTTGCGCCAGGCACACCGCCTGTTCAATCGAAAAGCCGCTTTCCTCTTGCTTCTCTGCGCCACCGACAATCACCACAAACTCACCGCGCGGCGCCGTCGTTTCATACGTTTCAATCGCCGCTGACAAGGTGGTACGCACCACCTGTTCGTGAATTTTGGTCAACTCTCTTACCAGTGCTATCGGGCGGTCGCCAAAGTATGCCAGCATATCCCGTAACGTCGCTTGCAGTTTGTGCGGCGCTTCGTAAAAAATCATGGTGCGGGTTTCATTGCGCAATTCTTCCAGATGTTCACGGCGCACCCGCTTGGTCATACTGAGAAAACCCTCAAACGTAAATCTGCCCGCCGGCATACCCGAAAGGGCAAGTGCCGTCACCAATGCGCACGGGCCCGGCACGATACCGACGGGAATTTGCTTTTCATAGCACAACCGCACCAAATCTTCACCGGGGTCAGAGATAGCGGGCAGGCCTGCATCGCTCACCAAAACACCGTTCTCCCCCGCTTGCAATCGTGCGCAAATGTCCTCACCGCGTGCGTGTTTATTATGCTCGTGATAACTGATAAGCGTTTTTTTGATACCGAAATGATTGAGTAAATTCAGCGTCACCCGCGTATCCTCTGCCGCAATGAAATCCGCTTGTTGCAACGCTTCCAAAGCGCGCGGGGAAACGTCCGACAAATTACCGATAGGGGTGCCGACCAACGTCAATCTTCCACAAGTATTTTGTTCCATATTTTTCTCCATATTTTAACGACTATATGCGCCGTAAATATACGCGTGGGTTTGCGGGTCGGAAAGTTGCCACGACAGTGCTATATCCAGCCCGTCTTTCCCGCCTTTGACCGCTTCCACCAACACCAAAAACGGTGCTGTATCGGCGCGTTGTTGCACCAATCGCATGCGTTTGGGTTCCAACCCGTTTCGTCGCATCGCCTCAAACAAATCCAGCAACTGAGACGGACGATGACACACGCACAATTTCCCGCCATACCGCAACGTCCACGCCGCTGCCGCACACATAGAGGGTAACGTGTTTTCATCCGCGTGCCGTGCGATTTTGCGGGCGGGGTTGTCATTTTGTTTGCCGCTGCCTTTGGGAAAATACGGCGGGTTGCACAACACCCTGTCAAATTTTCCCATCGGCAACACATCCGTGTACGACTGCCAATCCGCTTGCAAAAACTCTACCGTTTCGGTGTGATTTTGCGCTTTGGCGGTTTCGCATAACGCGATTGCGTTCTCTTGTATATCCACGCCCAACGTGTAAGCGGGCGGGTGCGGGCGGGTTTGCAACAAAAACGGAATGATGCCGCAACCGGTTCCCAGGTCGCACACCTTTTCACCCACTTTTTGCGGTGCGCCGAATGCGGCAAGCACCAACGCATCGGTGCCAAAACAAAATTCCGGTGTCTGCGCAACCGACAGACCACCGCCTATATCCTCTAACCGCATACCGTCACCACCTATAAAACAAATTGCCGAACAGCAGCGCTGTTCGGCAATCCATTGTTTGACTTATTCTGCCTGAGCAGCACCAACCGGGCAAGCGTCAGCGCAAGCACCGCAATCAATGCAAGTGTCAGCATTAACGACATATTTGCCGTCGCCCTCGGTGATTGCCTCGACGGGGCAGCCTTCAGCGCAAGCGCCGCAAGCAATGCAATCATCAGTAATCTTATAGGCCATGAAGAGCACCTCCTATTACTTAGTACAATTATCATAGCACATTTTCGTAAAAATGCAAGTTTTTTTGAAAATATTACCGTTTATTCCTGTTCGTTCTGTTCGGCGGGTACGGGCGCATCGTTGCCTTTGCCGCGACGCAACACCGTCACGTCGTCACGGCTGACCGTCATCGGCGGGGAATCAGGGGCTTTATCCAGCCGCACTTTCAACAAGCCCGAAAGGGTGTTCGCTTCGGTGACAACGCCTTTACCTTCCGCCGTATTGACCAGCGAACCCAGACGCGGGGTGAGTTTTAACAACTCTTCATAAGTGTTCTGTTCGTATTTGAGACAACACATCAATCTGCCGCAACTACCCGAGATTTTAGTGGGGTTCAAAGATAAACCCTGTTCTTTCGCCATTTTAATAGACACCGGTTGAAAATCGGGCAAGAACTGCGCGCAGCAAAACGGTCTGCCGCAAATACCGATACCACCAAGGATTTTCGCCTCGTCGCGCACACCGATTTGGCGCAGTTCGATACGCATACGGAACACACCCGCCAAATCTTTCACCAATTCGCGGAAATCCACACGTCCGTCAGCTGTGAAATAAAACAAAATTTTAGAATTGTCATCCGTGTATTCCGCGTCCACCAATTTCATTTCGAGATTGTGCTCCGCGATTTTCTTTTGGCAGGTCGCCATCGCGCGGCGCTCTTTTTTACGGTTTTCTTCCGCCTTGCGAATATCCTCCGCTGAGGCGGGGCGCAACACCGGTTTGAGCGGTGCTGTTAATTTCGCATCGGGGATATCGCGGCACGCGGCAACCACTTCACCGCATTCCACACCACGAGCGGTCTGCACTACCACTTTATCCCCTACTTGCGGGCGCAAGTCTCCCGCAGCAAAGTCATATACTTTTCCGTTATCACGAAAACGGATACTGACAATCAGTGCCATATACTTTCAACTCCTCCGGCCGCTATACCACCGCCGCGCGCAATCGTGCGCACAAGCGAGTAAGCAATACTGCTCCATTCATATTTCGAAACTGCGAAAGTTGCAGTTGCTCCATTTCTTGTACCAAAGCGGTGAGCTTCTGTCCGCTCAACCGCGCAGCAAATTCCCCCGCAACATCCGGCGCGGCGGAAAGGGTGCTTGTCCCACCGTAATGTAAAATCAGTGCATCTCTGAAAATCAACTGCAAAGCGTTTAAAACCCCGCTTAAAGCCGCTTTATCCTTTTCGAGAACCGCCGTTTGTTGCATCAACGCCCATTCTTGCGGTTGCAACAACGCGCGCGCGATTTTAGGTGCCGCCTCTAATACTTTGGAAAGCGTATCATCCGCTACGTCGATAAGCGCTCTGCCAATCACACCACCCGAAACGGCAAACGCACGTTTTAAAGTCTGTTCATCCGCATCCGGCAACCGCTGTTTTAACAAGGGATATGCCTGTTCCCATTCCACACCCGACAACGTGACCGTCTGGGTACGGGAACAAATGGTGGACAACATCTGCGCACGGCTTTCACAAGTGAGTAAGAAAATCAGGTGCGCGGGCGGTTCCTCCAAAATTTTCAAGAGTGCGTTTTGTGCTTGGGGTGTCATGGTGTGAGCGTCGCATAAAATAAACACCCGCACCGCCGCTTCGTTGGGTTTAACATACGCATTTTCCCGCAACGCACGCACGCGGTCAATGTGAAACGACTTATTGCCGCCCTCTCCGGTAAATTCTTCAATATC
>JAZOCQ010000072.1:0-1617 GCA_045596565.1 Acutalibacteraceae bacterium | reverse complement strand
TTTCAAATCTTTGATTCACAGAGTTGCCTCCACTTGTTGAATTTTCAACAAGTTTACCATATTTTTTTCATTTTGTCAAACGGACACAAAAAAGAGCTGTAAAAATCCTTTGTTTTTACAGCTCTTTTTTAAAGCAACGATAAAATGTCAAGCGGATGATCCACAATGACGTCGGCGCCGCAGGCAACCAGTTCCTCTTTTTTACGAAAGCCCCAGGTTACGCCTACCGTAAAGGCACCGGCATTTTTTCCTGTTTTCATATCAGTGCCGGTGTCGCCGATATAAAGGCAGTAGGCAGCGTCTATATTCCACTCTTTTAAAATCTCAAATACGCCGACAGGGTCAGGCTTGATGGCAACACCCTCCCGTTGCCCAAGGCATACCGAAAACGAATCGCCAAAGAATTTCGGTATAATTTGGCGTGTTACATGATGTTGTTTATTCGACAGTACTGCGATTTGAATGCCCCGCTCTTTGAGCGCCGAGAGCAACTCTAAAATGCCGTCGTAGGGCACCGTAATATCCAAGGGCGCCGCCGTATACATTGCATCATAGGTTGCATAAACCTCGTCAAACATTCCCTCGTCTGCCCCTACCTGCGCCAGCATCCGACGGACAAGATTTTTAGCACCATTGCCAACTAACGTCTTATAGGTTTCCACGTCAATGGCGGGAAGTCCGTGCTGCTGCAACGCACGGTTCCCGTACATAGCAATGGTATGGATGGTGTCCAGCAGCGTTCCGTCTAAATCAAATATACATCCTTTTTTCACATGTGTTTCTCCCATTTACAAATGTCCCTGCATACGCTCTCGCAATATCGGCGCGGGAATTTCCGACAGTGCAACACTATGCCGCGCCGCGTATGCGGCGGCAAATCCTGCAGCTTCTCCCATCGCCGCGGTGTTTCCCATCATCCGATAGGCACCGTGCGGATAAAAATCACCGGAAATACAGCGACCGGCCAACAACAAATTATCTGTATCCCTGGCAATGAGACTTCTAAACGGAATCTCAAAAGGCTGACTTTTCACACCCCGATCGGTGCTGAGCGTGTCCGTTTTATGAAGTTTGTGCACATCCACTTTAGATTGCACAAGACAAATACCGTCTTCAAATTTCTGTCCAACCGCAATATCCTGATCGGTAATACGATACAAGCCAAACACCCGTCTTCCCTCTCGCAGGCCGAGATGTTCTGCCGTGTGACTGATCCAAAGTTTTTCAAACCCCGGAATCTTCTTATGCTTTTCAATTGCCTCAAACACTTCGTCACGGCTATCCATCGTCGCCCTGGTCAAAGAATGGATATCGTTTGGCAACACGTCATATTGAAAATCAATATTCATATCCCACGTCATCATAGAGGGCAGTCGCACAAAGCCAACGTCTCCTACGCTGGTTTCAATTCCGTGTTGTTCCAACAATTTGCCGTATTCCCGTTTTTCTTGTGTAGAGTCTGTGCCGTCGATGTGCTCCGGCATACCCAGCAGAGAGAATCCTGTAGTCGCGGGACTGATAAATCCTGTATCAGGTTGTCCCCACTCAAAACTGCACCCTGCCAGCGCCGCCAAATTGCCGCTCCCCGTAGCATCAATATACAGCTTGCCCGAGGCG
>JAZOCQ010000071.1:0-14767 GCA_045596565.1 Acutalibacteraceae bacterium | reverse complement strand
TCAAATCGGCAAAAACAGCGACGTCGTATCGCGCCGCGATTTTGACAATATCCGCCGTTTAACCGAAACGTTACTGGTCAATATGGCAGAGGATTTGCTGGCAGGCGACGTCGCCGCCGTGCCCACGGGAGACGACCGTTTGCCGTGTGAATACTGCGATTTTAAAACGGTGTGCGGCAGAAAACCAAACGACCCCGCACGCGTTATGGAAAAGAAAAAAGACGTGGACGTGCTGACACAAATCGAGCAACAAGGAGGGGAAGGCGATGGGGACGCGTAAATGGACACCCGCGCAACAGCATTGTATCGACGCGCGCGGCGGTGACCTACTCATCTCTGCCGCCGCGGGTTCGGGGAAAACCTCCGTGTTGGTAGAACGAGTGGTGCGCCGCATCACCGACCCGCACAATCCCGTAGACATTGACCGCCTGCTCATCGTAACATTCACCAAAGCGGCGGCCGCCGAAATGAAACAACGGTTGTTTGCACGACTCAATGACTTTATTGCGAACGACCCGCACAACGTGCGCTTGCAACGGCAACAAATGTTATTGCCCACCGCGCCCATTTCCACCATTGACGGATTTTGCACGGCGTTTTTGCGGGAACATTTTGATAAATGCGGCCTGTCCCCCCGCTTTTCTATCGCGGAAGAAACGGTTGTGCGCACGTTAAAAAACGAAGCGTTGGAAGAAACGCTGGAAATCTTTTACGCCGCAGGCGAGGACGGATTTTTGCAACTGTGCGACCTGCTCAACGGGCGGCGGGACGACAACGGTATAAAACAGGCTGTTTTGCGTACCTATGACTATATTTCCGCGCAAGCATTCCCGTTGCAATGGCTGAAAAATGCGTGCACGTTGCCCGACGCCCCCTTGGGAGAAACGGTGTGGGGCAAGGAAATTCGCCGTTTTACAGCAGAACAACTGCAATTTTTGGGTGATATCTGTACCAAAGCGGCAGCACCGTTTGCCGTGTGTGAGCAAGCGGCGGCGTATTACGCCCGCTTGCAAGCAGATATTCAGCTTATCAAACAAGCCGCTTTGTTTATAACCGACGCGGAAAACCAATGGGACGACTGCATCCGCACGCTCACAGCGGCAGTACCTGACCGTCTGCCCGCCGCAAAAGGATTGGATGCAGAAAATGCCGCCACAGTAAAAGACATCTGGACCTTAGCGCGCAAAAACATCCGTGAAAAACTGTTGGGACTATTCGGCGAGCGTGAGACGGAAGCGATAACCGCGTTACAGGAAACCGCACCCAAACTGAAAGCATTGTGCGGATTGGTGGAATTGTTCACCGAGCGGTATACCGCCAAGAAAAAAGAAAAACAGTTGCTGGATTTTGGCGATTTGGAGCATCTGACACTGCATTTACTGTGCGATTCCCAAACCGGAAAACCCACCCCGCTTGCCAAAGAAGCGGGAGCGCGGTATACGGAAATTCTGGTGGACGAATATCAGGATACCAACGCCGTACAGGATACTATTTTCCGTATGCTCAGCGACACGGAAAACACCTGTTTCTACGTGGGTGACGTCAAGCAAAGTATTTACGGTTTCCGTCAGGCGATGCCGGAGATTTTTATGCAAAAAAAGGAACGTTTTGCACCGTTTGACGGCAAAACGTATCCCGCGTATATCACACTCGGGGATAATTTCCGTTCCCGCAAAGAAGTCACCGACACGGTCAATTTCGTGTTCCGCCAGTTGATGAGTAAACCGTTTTGCGGGTTGGAATACAAAGACGAAGCGTTACATCCCGCCAACGCCGCCTATCCGCCCGCGCCGATGCAAACCGAGGCATTACTGCTGGACACCCCCTATTCGGAAAAGGAATGCAGCAGTGACGTTTTGGAAGCGCGGATCATCGCATCGCGTATTTTCGCCTTGTTGCAAGACGGTACGGTGACCGAAAACGGTGTCTCCCGCCCCGTTACATTGCGAGACATTTGTATTTTGTTGCGTTCACGCGGTACCCATGCACCCGCGCTTGCCGCAGAGTTGACGCGATTGGGCATTCCCTGTACCACCGACGGCGGCGTACCGTTCTTTGAAGCGGAAGAAGTGCAAACCGCCCTCGCGGTTTTGCGGGCGGTGGACAATCCGTTGCGGGATATTCCATTGGCGGCGGTACTGTTATCCCCGCTGGGCGGATTTTCCGCGAATGACTTAGCCGATATACGGCTCATCGGCAAAGAAAGTGCCAAACGCCCCTCGCTTTACAGCGCGCTGTTGTGCACCGCGCAAAGCGGAACCGCCTCTCCCACGCTCAAACAACGCGCGACGGCGTTTCTCGATTGGTTACAGCATTTTCGTCGGTTGGCGGTATCCCTCACCGCTGATAATCTGTTGCTTCGATTATTAGAAGACACCGGCATGCGGCATCTGGCGGCTATGCAGGAAAACGGCGAGGCGTGTACCGAAAACTTGCACACGCTGTTTAAACTGGCACGTGATTTTGACCGTGGCAACTTCCGCGGGTTGACCGCTTTTGTGCGGTATATCGACCGTTTGGAAGAGGAGAAAAAAGACTTCACCGTCTCGCCGTCGGGTATGGGCGGGAACGATGCGGTATCCATTATGACCATGCACAGTTCCAAGGGACTGGAATTCCCTATCGTCTTTTTGGCGCATCTGATGGGCAATTTTAACGAGGAAGATACCACCAAGCGCCTGTTACTGCACGGTGCGGCGGGTGCGGCAGTCAGCGGGTACGACCCTCAAACCATGAGCACCTACCGCACCGTTTCGCAAAACGGTGTCATTACCGCCATGCGCCGCACCGCGGCGGCAGAGGAGTTGCGGTTGCTGTACGTGGCGATGACCCGCGCCAAAGAGAAGCTTATCACGGTTTTTGTGAAGAAAAATCTGACTAACCGCATCCGCAAACTGGCGTCTTTCCTACCGCCCGACGAACAGTTGAGTGCACCGCATCTGCTGTCGCTGAACAGTTTGGGAGACTGGCTTTTATCGGCATTTTTACGGCATCCCGACACACTCCCGTTGCGAAATATGACCGCCGACCCGTACATCCCCACTTTGTCAGAGGACAGTGCGCTGACCTGTCAGGTATATGACGTCAATACGCTGCCGGACACCCCTCAAAATGCCGTGCAAACCTCTGGTTTGCAAACCGACCCGCAAGCCACGGCGGCGCTCAAAGAACGGTTATGCTATCAATACCCTTACGCGGCACTGCATTCCGTTCCCGTTAAGATTGCGGCATCTGCTCTCGCAAGCCGCGAACACGACAGTGCATTTGTGGCGTCCCGCCGCCCCGCCTTTTTATCGGCGAGCGGGCTTACCCCCGCCGAACGCGGTACCGCTATGCACACCTTTATGCAGTTTGCAGAGTACAATGCGGCGGCGCAAAATGCCGAGCAGGAAGCAGACCGTTTGGAACATGAGGGATTTCTCACTGCGGCGGCGCGGCAGTCACTCGATTTGGAACGCATCCGTCGTTTCTTTGCAAGTCCTCTCTACAAGCGGATATGTGCCGCGCACGCCGTACACCGTGAATATGCATTCACCGTACCGCTTGCAGCGGGCACGTTTGACAACACCTTGCCGCAACACCTGCAAAACGAAACGTTGGTGGTGCAAGGTATTGCCGACTGTGTGTTTGAAGAAGACGGCGCATTGGTGATTGTCGATTACAAAACCGACCGCGTGAAAGATATCGCCGACTTGCGCGCGTTATACGCAAAACAACTCAAAATCTACCGCGATGCACTCGAAAAAACGCTGGGATTGCCGGTGAAAGAAACGCTTTTATACGCTTTTCATCTGAACGAAACCATCTCGGTATAAACAAAAAGACCCTTGCAACAGCAGTTTGCTGTCGCAAGGGTCTTATTTTTATCAATCTTACGCTTTGCCGTGTAAAACGGCATCCGCTTGTGCGGTGAGTGCCGCGGCGAGCGCTTGCGCCTCTGCCTCGGTGGCACCGGTGGCGGTGATATACGCTTTGATTTTCGGTTCGGTGCCGGACGGACGGAAAATCACGCTTGCACCGTCTTCAAGCGAGAAGGTCAACACGTTGGATTTGGGCAGTTTTAATACAGATTTTTCGCCGGTGGCGTAATCGAGCGTGTACGATTGTTGATAATCCGCAAACGCAACCACCTGTTTCCCCGCAAACACGGTCGGACGGTTATCCCGCAAGCCTTGCATCAAATCCGCCATAATCTGCATACCGTCAGCGCCCTCAAATTCAGCGTTTGCCAGTTGATGCACGTAGTAACCGTGCTCCTCGCACAAAGCGGCATACACTTGCAGCAAACTTTGGTTTTGTTTTTTATAATACGCCGCCATCTCACAAATGAGCATGGACGCGACCACCGCATCCTTGTCACGCACATACGTACCCGCAAGGTAGCCGTAACTTTCTTCAAAACCGAACACATACCGCCGGGATTGTCCCGCGGCTTCCAATAAACCGATTTGTTCACCGATATATTTAAATCCGGTGAGCAAATTACGTAACTCACAACCGTATTTTTCGGCAATACGCAATGCCAAATCGGTGGTAACGATGGATTTGACCACCACGGGGTCTTGCGGCAACGTGCCCGCCGCTTTCTTGCAAGATAAAATATAGTTGAGCAACAAACAGCCCACGGCATTGCCGCTCATCAGCACGTATTCGCCGTTTTCATCTCTGACAGCGATACCCACGCGGTCAGCGTCGGGGTCGGTGGCAAGCAAAATGTCGGGTTGTTCTTTTTGAGCAAGTTCCAACGCACACGCGAACGCCTGACGGATTTCGGGGTTGGGGTACGGCGCAGTGGGGAAATTGCCGTCGGGCAATTCTTGTTCTTTGACCACCGCTACGTTTTGAATGCCGATACGTCTGAGAATGTCCCGCACCGGCAGATTGCCGGTACCGTTCAAAGGCGTATATACCACTTTAAGCGGCACGTCCTTACAAAGTCCCGCATTGACCTGTTGTTTTAATACCTCTTGCATATAGCTTTCCAGCAGACCATCGTCGATTTCCACGATATCGCCACTCGCCACCGCCTGTGCATACGGCACCGTTTTGACATCATCAAACATATCCACCTTGCGAATGCAATCGGTCACTGCCGCCGCATCCGCATCGGTCATCTGACAGCCGTCAGCGCCATAGCATTTATAGCCGTTATATTTCGCGGGGTTATGACTGGCGGTTACCATAATACCCGACCGGCATTTGAGCGCACGCACCGCATAAGACAGTACGGGAGTGGGCTCTAATTGCGGAAAGATGTACGCACGCACACCGTTTGCCGCAAGATTTTCCGCCGCCGCACGCGCAAACGCGGTGGACTTGATACGCGAATCATACGCAATCGCCACCGCGGGCGCTTCATATCTCGCATTGAGATAGTCACAAAGGCCTT
Organism: Acutalibacteraceae bacterium; assembly: GCA_045596565.1. GTDB lineage: Bacteria > Bacillota > Clostridia > Oscillospirales > Acutalibacteraceae > URNF01. Next base: position 9,378 of record JAZOCQ010000071.1, on the reverse strand, counting down.
GCGTTGCCTTGCGTACCGTGTGGATATTCATACGATTGGTGCCCGCGCCGATAACACCGCGCAAACCCGCCGTACCGAATTCCAGTTCCTTATAGAAACGGTCGTATATCGCGTCTTCATCCGCCGCTACGGCTTGTAATTCATTTTGTATATCCGCATCCTCAACGGCGAGTTGTACCCACCGTTCATAGTTTTGCTTGACATCTGTTTTCATCGTACAATCCCCTCTCCAAGTACGGTATATCCATATTGTACTGCAAATTCCTCGTTTTGTAAAGCAGAAACACGTCGAAAACCTTGCAAAAGATTGATAAAATTACTATTGTAAATAATGGTTGATTATTTTATAAAAAAGTGCTATACTATATGAGAATGTGTTCAAAACTAGGTATCTGGGAGGGTAAAAAAGTGAAACGCCTTGCATGTGTGTGTTGTTGCCTGTTGTTGTGCTGCACATTTGTAGGATGCCAGCGTTTGCCCGCACAATTCTCCTCAGACGAACCGATTAACGCCGTGACCGACACGCCGTCAGACACCGCGGCGCTTGCATTCAACGAAGAGGATACCTTAAATCCTTTTGCCGCAAAAACGGCATTGAACGCATCATTCACCACGCTTTTGTACGACAGTTTGGTGACTATCAACGCGGAATTTATGCCGCAAGACAGTATGGCAACGGTGGTGCAAACCGACCCGACCCATCTGGTTGCGACCCTCAAAAGCAACCTCGTATTTTCAGATGGTACCGCTGTCAGTGCTGCTGACGTTGTGTACGCTTTCGAATGTGCGAAAGCATCCACCATATACGGCGTGCGACTGGCGGGTTTTACCGACGCCAAAGCCAAGGGAAATACGGTGACGTTCACCTTGCGGGAAGCGGATATCTATGCCGCGGCAAATCTGCATTTCCCCATTATCAAAAAGGGGACGGCGACCACCGACGCCGCACGTGCGCCTATCGGCAGCGGCGCGTACGTCTTCAACGCCGACACAAAAACACTGACCCGTAACCCGCATCACAAAGGCGAAACGGTCGCACAAACCATTTCGCTGGTTCATCTGGTGAGCGATGCCGCTATTGTGCAAGCACTCGAAAACGGCACCATTCAGTACATGTATGACGATTTGAGCAGCGGGGATATCCCCCGTACCTCTTCCCAGAACAAAGCGGTGGATTTAACCCAACTGGTGTATATCGGTGTCAACAGCCAACATCCCTTGCTGGGTACCGCCGCTTATCGCAAAGCGTTATCCGCGGCAGTTGACCGCATCACTATTGCCTCTGCCGCGTATGCGGGACGCGCATTGCCCGCCGATTCTCCGTTTCATCCGAAATGGAAAAAAGCGGCAGGTTTGAGTTGCATTTCCGCCGGCGCACAAGCAGATGCATTGCAGGTATTGGTAAAAGAGGCGTATGCCGACGCTGCCACCGCAACTACCGCGACCACTGTTGCGGGAACGACTGTCACGACCACCCTGACCGACGCTACTGCAACGACGACCGCACAAAACGTGGCCCAAATGTTTTCACTTATCTATCCGGACGGCAACAACTGTCGTGAAGCGGCTGTCAAAATGCTCACGGCGCAGTTCGCCGCCGCAGGCATCACCGTCACACCCACGCCGTTGTCGTTTGAGGCATATACCGCTCGTTTACAAGCCGGTGATTTCGACTTGTATTTGGGCGAAATTCGCTTGACCCCCAACATGGATTTGTCCCCGCTGTTACAAGCGGGCGGCAGTGCCGCTTTGGGCACCGATACCGCCACTCCCGCCTCGACGGCATACGTCGCTTGCAAAGCGGGCAGCGGTACCACTGCCATGTTCGTCACCGCGTTCGGTGAACAAATGCCGTATATCCCGCTGTTCTGGCGGCAGGGTATGGTGGCATGTACCGATTCCTTTACCGCTATCACGCCCGTCGCTTATGACCTTTTCAACGGCGTGTTAAAAACCACTGTTTAATGTTTTCCAAAGAAAGGTGTGTAGTTTTATGATTCGTATCGAAAAGCAACTCGGAACCGTCGAAATTTCGCAAGAATATTTCCGTTACTTGATTGGTAACGCCGTTTCGGATTGTTACGGTGTCACCGCCATGGTAAAAACAGGCGCCCGCCAAGGCATTCGTTCCTTGTTCTCCAAGAAAGAACATGCCGACGACGGCGTGCAAGTGCGCAGCGCCGGTTCTAAATTGGTGGTTGACCTGCACATTTCGGTTATCCACGGCATGAATATCCCCGCCATTGCAAAAAGCATTGTCAACAAGGTGCGCTTCACTGTCGAAGAAGCAACCGGTTTACAGGTTAAAAAGGTCAATGTGTTCATTGACAACATGAAAGCAGAGTAAGGAGTACCATTCATGATACAAGGACAACTTTTACGGGATGCTATGATTTCGGCGTCCAACCGTCTTTCCTCTGTCAAACAAGCAGTGGATGCACTCAACGTTTTCCCCGTACCGGACGGCGATACCGGCACCAATATGTCTATGACGTTTTCTGCAGGTGCCCGTGAACTCGCCCGTCTGCAAGACCCCACCGTATCACAGGTAGCTGATGCCGCGGCGTCTGCGCTGTTGCGCGGTGCCAGAGGTAACTCGGGCGTGATTCTCTCTCTTTTATTCCGCGGCTTTTCCAAGGGATTAAAAGGCAAAGCAGAAGCAGACGGCGCTGACCTCGCCAACGCATTGACGCTGGGTGTCGAGGCGGCGTATAAAGCCGTTATGAAACCCACCGAGGGTACGATTCTGACCGTTGCACGCGAAGCGGCGGCAGCAGGTGTGGCATTCGCCAAAACCGATGCCGACCCTCTCAACGTTTGGGATGCCATTTGTGAAGAAGCAGACGCTTCTTTGGAACGCACTCCCGATTTATTGCCCGCTCTGAAAAAGGCGGGCGTTGTAGACGCGGGCGGTAAAGGCTTTTGCGTGGTTATCCGCGAGATGCAAGCAGTTTTCAAGGGCGAACCCGTATTTAGCGACGGCTCTGCCCCCCAAATTACCCAACCCACAGAAAGTTCCAACAACCCCGTGGGTAGTTTTGATACGGAAATCACCTTTGCGTATTGCACCGAATTTATCGTGCAACGCGAAAAAGGCAACACCCGTGACCCGCTGTCCTTGCGTGCGTATCTCGAATCCATCGGCGACTGCGTCGTGGTGGTGGATGACGAGGAAATCATCAAAGTGCACGTACACACCAACGACCCCGGCAATGCGTTGCAAGAAGGTCTGAAATTCGGTCAGTTCGAAACCGTGAAAGTCGAAAATATGCGTCTGCAACACGAAAACGCCGGTTGGGTGGGCGATGACGTTCAAGGCGAGCAAGTGCCGCAATTTGAACGCGCTGAACCCGAAAAGGCATATGGCTTTGTAGCCGTTGCCGCAGGCGACGGTCTTGCTTCTTTGTTCACCGATTTGGGTTGTGACCACGTGGTGTCGGGCGGTCAGACCATGAACCCGTCCACCGACGATATTTTGCGTGCGATTGAAGCAACGCCCGCGAAACTCGTATACGTGTTGCCCAACAATAAAAATATCATTCTCGCCGCCGAGCAGGCTATCCCGCTTGCCGACCGTGAGGTGCGCGTATTGCCTACCCGCACCATTCCGCAAGGCATCTCCTCCATGTTGGTGTTCGACCCCGACGCATCTGTTGAAGATAACCTGGTGAATATGCGTGGCGCATACGAGTCGGTATCCAGCGGTTCCCTGACCTTTGCGGCAAGAGACAGCGATTTTGAAGGTCACGATATTCACGAGGGCGATATTCTTGCCATGGATAACGGAAAATTGGCTTTTGTGGATGACGACATCACCCACGCCGCCGTTAAACTGGCGAAAAACATCTACAACTCCCGTCGTTTGTCCGGAAAGGATACCAGTTTCATCACGGTCATTTCCGGCGCGGATGTCACCGACGAAGACGCGGCGAAAGTTGCCGCTGCCATTCAGGAAAAAGTCGGTAACAAAGTGGATGTCACCGTCGTCCCCGGCGGTCAACCGGTGTACTACTATTTCCTATCTTTGGAATAAAATAACCTTAAGGGCGGCGAACAGCCGCCCTTTATGACTGATACGGGTTTAAATACTAACTTTGGGTGATTGTATGAAAGTGTTATGTGTCGGCGACGTGGTCGGCAGCGCGGGTTGTCGCCATTTGCAAGCGACCCTCCCGCAAATCAAACGGCAATACGGTGTGGACGTGTGTGTCGTCAACGGCGAAAACGCCGCCGACGGCAACGGTATCACACCGCACGCCGCAAATGAAATTTTTGATGCGGGTGCCGACGTCATCACCGGCGGTAACCACACGTTCCGCCGTCCCGAATGTATGAATATGTTAGACGAAAACCCCGTAATGCTTCGCCCCGCAAACTTCCCCGAGGGTGCCGTGGGCAGTGGCCTTGCGATTGTGGACCGCGGTAAATATGCCGTTGCGGTCATTAACCTGATGGGACAAGTATATATGGATGCGGTGGATAATCCGTTTTTCGCGCTGGACCGTCTTTTAAAACAAGCGGCGTCCCCTAAATTCTGCATTGTAGATTTTCACGCCGAGGCAACCGCCGAGAAAAAAGCACTTGCCTTTTATGCCGACGGCAAAATATCCGCGCTGTTCGGCACCCACACCCACGTACAAACGGCGGATGAACAAATTTTGCCCAACGGCACGGGGTATATCACCGATGTGGGTATGACCGGTCCCGCTTTGTCAGTATTGGGTGTTAAACCCGAACTGTCCATTGCCCGTATCCGCAGTAAACTGCCGATACGGTTCCAAAACGCTGACGGCGATTGCCGTATGGATGCCGTCTTATTCACACTAGACGATGCAAGCGGCAAAACCGTCGCTGTCCAACGATTGCAAATCTGATAAGGAGAGGATACCGTGCGTGACGATATTACCAGTATTCCGATAAGCGAAGTATTTGAACCCAAAGACGGATGTCCCGTTTGTCGTTTAAACGATATGTTACACCAACGGCTCGCGACCTATATCACCGGCGCGGCTATGATGGAGCCGGATATTCGCCAGATGACCAATCGCTTGGGATTCTGCAACCGCCATTTTAAAAGCCTGTTAAAACAACAAAAGCGTCTGCCGCTCGCTTTGATGCTGGAAAGCCATCTGACAGAGGTGGAAAAAACCGCTTTTGCAAACGGTCTTGGCGGGAAACCCAAAAAAATGAAAGATGCAGGCAAACCTACCTGCTATATGTGCGAACATATCGACCGCAATATGGAACATTTCATTTCCAATATCTGTCATGTGTGGGAAAAGGAAGAAGATTTCCGCAAACTGTATGCGGAGCAACCCTTTTTCTGTCTGCCGCACAGCCGTATGCTCACTGCCGCGGCCGCTGTGACATTGCCTCGCAAATACCAAGCGCTGTTTGTCAAACAAACAGCTGATTGCACCCGCCGTTATCTGCAAACATTGCAGGGAGATGTATCCCATTTTTGTAAAATGTTCGATTACCGCAACAACACTCCTGACAAAGATTGGGGAAATTCCAAAGACTCCATTGAACGCACCATTGAATTTTTAACCGGCGAATCGGCTGAATGACAGCACATAAAAACACCGTTCTCAACGCTGCGCGTTGAGAACGGTGTTTTTTATCTGTATTATTCAGCGGAAACCGTCGAAGAAGTTGTAGTAGCTTGCGTAGGTGTAACGGTGGCAGAGGTATTAACGGAAATGCCCAATGCAGACCGCGCCGCAGTGAGTGCTGCTTGCAGTTGGTCGTCCTCTTCATCGGTGATAATACCAATGCGTTTTGCTTTATATGCAGTCATCGGCACGACTTTCGTGGGGGTGATACCCACACCCTCAATAGAGCCGCCGCGAACCAGCGAAATCTCGCCCACCGTCAACAACAACGCAGAATTGTCCTCTCTGAGTGGGACGAAATCCTGTATTTTGCCTTTACCGACGGTCTTTTCGCCAATGACGGTGCTGACGTTAAATTCCTGTAACACGCCCGCCATAATTTCCGCTTCGCCCAAAGTGTCACCATTGACCAACGTTACCGACGGCAATGCGCTTTCGTGAGCGTTGTGTGCCACCAAGTTACTCACCGAGCCGTCTGCGGCAGTATAGGTCGCATACGCGCCGTGCGGCATCAGATATGACAAAATACCTTCCAAGGCTGTACGGGAACCGCCACTGTTACAGCCGCGCAAATCAAAGATAAACGCAGTCGCGCCCTCTTCTTGCAACGCGGAATAGGCAGCGGTGAACTGGTTTTGGGTGTTGTCGTAAAAAGCAGTGATGCGGATATACCCGATGTTATCCCCTATCATACGGTCACTGACCGTTTCCAGCGAATACGTATAGGCGGTCATTTCGAACGCCATGGTCTTATCCTCGCGTTTGACCGAGATAATCATTTTTTCCGTCTTGGTATCCATCAGCGTTTGCAGTTGTGCAAGGGTTTTACCGCTCACCTGTTCGCCGTCAATGGACAACAGCACGTCGCCCACTTTAACGCCCACCTTTTGAGCGGCGGATTCGGCGTCCACTTTATCTACCAAAATGTTGCCCGCAGTGTCCCCCGAAAGGGTGATACCCACGCCTAAAGCCTGCCCTTTACGTTCGGCAAGAGCAAGTTTATATTGCTCAGTGGTGAGATACTGTGCATACGGGTCGTTGAGACCGTTGACATATCCCGCCGCCAAAGCGGATTTGAGTTGCACCTCATCCAAAGCGGAGTAGTAGGTGCGCACTTTTGTATCAATATCGGTGATATGATGATACAGCGCCTGTTTTTGCGTGACGGCGTTTACCTGTTGGTTAAAATGCCGCATCGCAATCATCATCGTGACCGAAATTGCCAAAGCGACCGCTAACACCACCACGGTAACCAGCGCACTTAAACTAAATGTTTTCTTTTTCATACGCAAACCCTTTCCTACTTACCATTGGTGGACACGTACCCAAGCAACGGGTCGGTCGGTGTACCGTTTACACGCACCTCGAAATGCAGGTGCGCGCCGTAAGAGTTACCGGTATTGCCGATTTTGCCAAGCACCGTCTTGCCGCCCGTCACCTTTTGACCGACATACGCCATGTTTTTAGACATATGCGCGTACAGCGTGACTATCTGTCTGCCTTGAGAGTCCAAGCCGTGGTCTACCATACAATAATAGCCGTAGCCGCCGCCCCAAGAAGAGGAAGTGTTGGAATAAATTACCGTACCGTCTGCGGCGGCAACGATAGAATGTCCGTATGCTGCGCCGTTGGCAATATCAATGCCTTTGTGCAGTTTTCCCCACCGCGTTCCGAAGGTAGAAGAAATACGTCGAATGGTAGGCACCGGCCAATACATGGTGGTATACACGCCGGTGCTGTTCACACTGGCAAGCAATTTTTTGATACTTGCTTCGGTCTGTTCGAGCTCTTTGTTGAGCGCATCTACTTCTTTTTGGTCCTGCTTATAGACGGCATTTGCTTTTTGATACAGCGTATTGAGTTCTGCCCTTTTTGTATTGGCGCTGGCGCGCAGTTTTTCGACTTCGGCTTTCTTTTCGGCTATCGCCGCTTTTTCAACTTCAATATCCGCTTCCGCCTGCTTGATTTCCAGCAACTTTTGTTCCAGGGCGTCAATCGCCGCTTGGTCGTTCTCGGCGACTACCTCCATCAACTTCTCCTTGATGAGGTAATCGGTGTAGTTATCCATATTCATCAGCATTTGTAAGGTGGAAAGATTGCCGCGTTTGGCAATCGCACACAACCGTTCGCCCAACATTGTCTGCGTCTTTTGCTGTTCGGCGCGGTTTTGCTCCACCTGCTGTTCCAACTGTGCAATGTTGTTGTTTTTTTCGGCAGTTTGCTTATCCAAATCCGCAATTTGGTCCTCTAACAAATCGACCTGTTTTTGCACGTTATTGATTTGACTTAAATACAAATCACGCGTACTTTTACTGTTCGCCAGGTCATCTTTCGCGCTGGCGATTTGTTTTTTCAAAGCCTCTTGTTCTTTTTCGAGCGCGGCTATCTGTTCGTTAACCGAAGCCGCCACAACCGATGTCGGTAACCACACGCACACGGCAGTCATCATCAACACAAAGGCAAGAAAAGCCGAAAGAAAACCGTTACAATATCCGTTTTTCATCGTATTTTCTCGCTCCCTTCCTTGTGCAAATACTTGCCCGTGGCAATCGCGCTGCCCGCCGCACCGGCAAGAATACCAATAGCAAGACAACCGATAAGAAGCGTACTCCATACGTGCGTAAACGGTACCAATGAGAACAGAGATACCGAAGTGGGGAAAAATTTGAGCAATTTGTCGTATAACAGCCATATCACGCCGAAGGATAACAAGCCGGACAGTAAGCCCAGTGCCATACCCTCCACGATGAACGGAATACGAATAAACGCACCCGTTGCGCCCACCGAACGCATGATATAAATCTCCAAACGACGGTTATATACCGTCAATTTGATGGTGTTGGCGATGATAAACAACGACACGACTAACAGTAACAGTACCACCCAGAAGCCAACCGTCAATGCAACTTTGCGCACGGTGAGCAGGGTGTCTGCAATATTGCCGTCATACGAAGTTTCGTCCACCTTTTCCAGCGCTTCTATCTGTATGACGGTATCCGAAAGCGTTTCTAAATCATACAGCGTTATCACATACGCATCCGGCAAAGGATTGTGTTCACCCTGCAAACTTTGATACGTTTCGTCCGGCAGAGAGTCTCCGTATTTTGCCAGCATATCCTCTTTGGATAAAAATTCCACACTTTTGATATTTTCCATACCGCGCAAGCTGTCACCGATAGCGGCAACCTGTTCATCGGTACTGTCAGTCTCGGCAAACGCAACCACCACGTTTTGTCCGTACACCCACTGGAACGCGTGCTCCACGTTTTCCAATACGAGATACGCAAAACCGGTAAGCAACAAACAAGCCACCAACACCGCTACCGAAGCGATTGCCATAAAACGGTTTTGCCAGATACTGCGCAAGCCTTCACGGGTCAAATACCGCAAACTGGAAAGTTTCACAGCAAATCACCTCCCAATTGCACAGGCTCACGAATATCGGTTCTCGTCTGCACAGGCGCAGCGGTATCCGACACTACCTCACCGTCTTTGATAGTGATAGTGCGGTGCGGATATCTGTTCACCAGCGAAGTTTCGTGCGTTACCATCAAAACGGTGGTGCCGCAACGGTTGATATCGGTCAGCAATTCCACAATATCCCGCGCGCGTTCAGGGTCGACGTTACCGGTCGGCTCATCCGCAATAATGAGGCGCGGGTTATTGACCAGCGCACGAGCAAGACCTACACGCTGCTGCTCGCCACCGGATAGCTCAGGCGGGTAATTGTGGGCTTTATCCTGCAAGCCTACCAACTGCAATA
>JAZOCQ010000070.1:0-2710 GCA_045596565.1 Acutalibacteraceae bacterium | reverse complement strand
GGGGTTCGAACACATAGGTCGCAAATTCAAAAGACTTCGAATTCGTGCTACCCCGCCAAAACCAAAAACACACCGTATGGTGTTGTTTTTTGTTTTATGTAAAGTAGCAGTAGGATTCGAACACTGATTGTTTTTTCGGTTTTTTAATTGCAATCATTACGATGATGCGGTATGCTTTTTATAAGGCGTTGGTTTTATTTATAAAGTGAGGTGTCTTGTATGTACAGAATCGGAATGTCCAGTTGTGCGTTTAAATTTACAGAGGAAAATTTTCAAAAATTACAGCAAAGTGGCATTAGAACCATCGAGGTTTCGAGAAGTGTTGATATGCTTGCCTCGCTTGACTATTGAGAGTTGCAGAGCTTTTCAAAACGGTATGGCGTGACGCTTTGGTCGTTCCATTTGCCGTTCGTACCGTTTGAAGATATTGATATTTCTTCTGTAGATGCAAAAGTGCGTGAAGATACTATCCGTCTGCATACGGAATTGATTGAAAAGACTTCCGCAATCGGCATTGATAAATTTGTTGTGCATCCCAGCGGGGAACCGATTGCGTTGGAACAGCGCGGTGAACGGATGAAATGTGCGATGCAAAGTTTGTGCGAACTTGCAGACGTAGCGCATCGACATGGAGCCGTTATTGCGGTAGAAGACCTCCCGAGAACTTGTTTGGGGAACACAGCGGAGGAAATGTTGCAACTGATAAGTTCAGATGACCGATTGCGTGTGTGTTTGGATACCAACCATCTTTTGATTGATGACAATTTGCAGTTTATGGATAAATTGTGTGATAAAATTATCACTACCCATATTTCTGATTATGATTTTATAGATGAAAAGCACTGGTTGCCCGGTGAAGGCAAAGTAGATTGGGAAGCAATAATTTCCAAGTTCGAGGAGATTGGATATAAGGGTGTGTGGATGTACGAAGTCGGTTTGAAATGTCCGCGAACGCTTGAGCGTGAACGTGAGTTGACTTTTGATGATTTCTATAGAAACGCAAATGAAATTTTTGCTCGAAATCCCATTACGGTGTTGGGTACACCAAAAGAAAATGTTTAAGATATATGAAAATGCGCGTGCATTTCAAATGCACGCGCATTTTCATAATAGTTCATCATTGATATTGCCGAAATGCCTTCCAAAAACCGGCGTAGGATGAGTAGCCGACGTATTCCGCAATAGCTGTGAGGGTCATATCCGTGGTTTCCTGTAAATGTTTTGCCATGCTCATACGGCTTTCGATTAATTCCTTGCGAAATGAATTACCCGTGTGCGCAATCACCTGTCGTTCGGTTTGCCTTTCTGAAAGATTCAATATGGTGGCGAGGTTAGACAGACTGACGTTTTTACTGTAGTTTGACGAGAAAAATTCGCGGATGAGAAATCCGTAATCGGTAATTGGAGTGGGAAGCAACGGAGGATCAATTTCGAATGTGTTACAAATAAGAGAAATATACCCTACGATTTTGGCGTATTGCTCGGTTTTTTTGCATTTTTGAATTTCATCCAGCAGATTTTTCACCAGCATTTCACCTATGTTTTTCACGCAAGCGGTGTCAGCGCTCAGGTCGATTTGAAACGAGATACGCAAAGTGCCGGTTGTAATATGGGTGCAACAATGCATTTCATCTTTTGGAATTAATAATACGTCGCCGCTCGTAAGCGTGTAAGTTCTTGTACCAAGCCGATAGACAGCCTTTCCGACTATTGCGTGGCATTCGGCATGTGCATGCTTGTGTAAAGCCGAGGAGAAATTTGCGGGATTGAAAAAGCTGTCCAATAAAAAAGCACGATGGGTTTGTGTTCCGTTGTTGATTGGCAATTCAATATACATAGCACATTTCCTATTCTGACACGTCTGCAAGGAGATTGTCTAAATTTCTCATTGATTTATATGTATAACTTTAGTATACTGAAATAAATAACGATGTCAAGTTAGTTTATGCTAAATATAGGAAAGAAGGGGTATAGTGAAAGAGAAACTTTTGCGTATAATCGGAGTTTTGCTGTCGGCAACAATGCTCATTGGCTTGATTCCCGCTGTTTCTACTACTGCTAGTTTGGAGGAGCCTTTGGTGGAAGATGTGATTATTGCTCAGGAAACGTCTGGGTATAAAGCGTTATTTCCTGATGTGGTTTTGATACCACAAGAACAGCTTCCCGCTGAAGACCGTGCGGAATATCCCAATGGTAAGTTGATGGTCACGTATTACAGAAATACAGGACACGTACCCTTCGTCAATTCGAAAGAGGCAATGGGAACTGTACAAGTGGTGGAAAGTAAAGATAATGGCCGCACTTGGTCTGCGCCGCGCACATTGTTGACTACGGATATACTGATAAGTTACGGCATTGGCAGTGACAGTTATCCGATGGAAGCTAGAGACCCCAATTTTGCCATTTTAAGTGACGGCACGGTGATTCTCACTTTCTTTGCACGCAATCTGAATACGGATAGTACCACAAGAACGTTTATTACATATAGTCGTGACGGTGGTAAGACCTTTGCTACGCCTACGTTGGTTCCGGCTCTTACGCTGGATGCTTGGTGTGCCAAACGTGGTGATATTGCGGTGTTTGAAGATGACCAAATGTTGATGCCGGTATACGGTATGGGCGCGTCTTATAGCGGACAGGCAGGCGTTAACTTGCTTTGCACGTTGCAAGAAGACGGCACCTTTCTTTTTGAAGGGGAATACCTTTTGGC
>JAZOCQ010000069.1:0-2701 GCA_045596565.1 Acutalibacteraceae bacterium | reverse complement strand
CTGCCGATTTCATCGAAAATAATCAAACTATTACGAGTGGCATGGCGCAAAATATACGCAACCTCACTCATCTCCACCATAAAGGTAGATTGTCCCGCCGCTAAGTCATCCGACGCGCCGACGCGGGTAAAAATGCTGTCCACAATACCGATAGTAGCCGCCGTTGCAGGCACAAAACAACCGATTTGCGCCATCAGTACAATCAACGCCGTTTGACGCATATAGGTAGACTTACCGGCCATATTCGGACCGGTTATCAACGCAATGCGTTCATCTGTATCGTTAAGCACAGTATCGTTAGGCACAAACGGCATATCCGACAAAAATTCCACCACGGGATGCCGACCCGCCACAATGCGAATTTCGCCTTTTTCGCGAATTTCGGGGCGGTGGTATTGTTGTCTTGCAGCCACCTCCGCAAAACACGCCAGCACATCCAACTGTGCGAGTGCAGATGCGGTTTGTTGGATACGGGTAAGTTCTTGCGCCACCGCGGTACGCACCCCGGTAAACAACTGATATTCCAGTGCAATAGAGCGTTCTTTTGCGGTCAGTACGCGGGTTTCCAGTTCCTTTAATTCCTCGGTGATATACCGCTCGGCATTAGCAAGCGTTTGTTTGCGTATGTAATGTTCGGGGATTTCTCCGGTATACGACCGCAAAATTTCAATGTAATATCCAAACACACGGTTATACCCTACCCGCAGATTCTTAATACCGGTTTTTTCCCGCTCAGCCGCTTCCACACGAGCTATAAAACTCTTGCCGTCCTGCATATCAGTGCGCAGTTCATCCAAGTCCGCATTGTATCCGACGCGAATCATACCGCCCTCGCGCACCGAAAACGGCGGCTCGTCTACAATAGCTTTTTCGAGCAATAATTCAATATCCCGCAACGTATCAATTTGCTGTTCTAATTGGCACAATAACGGCGTTTTTGCATTTCCCAGTAACTGTTTGACCGGTAAAATCTTATCGATAGTCAGATATAAAGAACGCAGTTCTCGTGCATTGGCACTTCCGTAAATAATGCGAGTCATGATGCGGTCCAAGTCATACACATCCCGCAACACTGTACGCATTTCGCTGCGCAAAACGGCATTGTCGTGTAATTCCTCTACCGCATCCAAACGCGCATCAATCGCCGACTTTTGAATGAGTGGTTGCTCTATCCAAGAACGAATAAGCCGTTTACCCATTGCCGTACAAGTGCGGTCCAATACGCCCAGCAACGAGCCGCGTTTTTCCTTGGAACGCATGGTTTCCATCAATTCCAAATTACGACGTGCGGAAATATCCAACTGCATATACTGGATATCTTCATATACGTCCACTTGGTTTAAGCGTTCCAAACCCGCCATTTGGGTAACGCGCAGATACGCAAGCACACAACCCAGCGCGCGCACGGCGGCGGGTTTTCCCTCTAATTGCAAACCGCAAAGGTCATCGCACGCAAAATGTTCTTTGACAATCCGCGCCGTTATATGTTCATCAAAACAGTCGTCATCCTGTACGTCTGCCGTCAGCCCTAAACGCTCGGTGATGAAATGTTGTACCGCCTTATCCAATGCAACCGTGCGATTCACCAATATTTCACTGGGTGAAAAGCGCGCCAATTCATTAGCAATACGGTTTTGTAATTCCGCACCAACCAGCACCGTAACATGTATATCACCCGTCGAGCAATCGCAAAAACAAACGCCCGCTTCATTTGCGCTTTCAGACATCCACACAGCCGCCAGATAGTTGTTGCGGCTTTCATCCAGCATACTGCCCTCAATGACCGTACCGGGAGTGATAATGCGAACGACGTCCCGCTTCACAAGGCCTTTTGCAGCGGCGGGGTCTTCAGTCTGCTCACAAATGGCAACCTTATACCCTTTTTCCACTAAACGCGCGATATACCCCTCACAACTGTGGAACGGCACACCGCACATGGGCGCACGCTCCTCCTGTCCGCAATCTCTGCCGGTCAGGGTCAGTTCGAGTTCTTTAGACGCCACTTCGGCATCCTTAAAAAACATTTCGTAAAAATCGCCCAAGCGATAAAACAAAATGCAGTTTTCGTGCTGTTTTTTGATTTCAAAATACTGTTTCATCATGGGGGTAAATTCCGCCATGTACTCACATCCCTGCTTTTGAGTGTCTTAGTATCAGTGGCAACCGCCGCAAGAAGCACAATTCCCGCCGCAAGAGGCGTTTGCATCATACGTGTCGGGGTCAATACCCTGCATCGACATATTGATGATAGTGGTTACCGCACGCGCAATTTGGTCAAAATCTGTTTTCGCGTCGTTATACGCTTTCATACTGGGATTGTCCATAATTTTTGCATATACTTCACGAATTTCCTCGTTAAGCGTTGCTTTCTTTTGAGCATCCGGATTAGCGGCTTGTTCATTGATAGCCATACGCTTTAAATTAAACTCACCAATAAGCGATTGCAAATCACCGTCAGCATCCGCCGCATTTTGCGCCGCTTGCATTTTGGCGAAACTTTCTTCCCTTTGTAATGCGTGTCCTAAATCTTTTGCCATTTGTAAAATCTTTTCCATTTTCTTTTTTCCTTTCTTATTCCAAAACCTTACCTTCTGCATAATAACTGCGTGCAGAAGTGATTTCAATCCGAACATAACTGCCCACAACCGCACTGCCCAGCGGAATACGTACCACGCTGTTGTCCTGCAACCGCGCTTCTGCA
>JAZOCQ010000068.1:0-1624 GCA_045596565.1 Acutalibacteraceae bacterium | reverse complement strand
AATCTGCTCGGCATTTACGATATTCTGCCCGAGCGCCGCAAAGCTGCCGAGGACAACGGTATTTACGCCTATCCCACCTATGAAGCCATGCTCGCGGATGAGCGTATAGATCTCATCACCGTTGCCATCCCCAACGACGTACATAAAGATGTGGTGGTAAAAGCACTTAATGCAGGCAAAAATGTCATCTGTGAAAAACCGGTCGCACTTAGTGTTGATGAACTGGACGAGATGATTGCCGCAGCCAATCGCAACGGCAAACTGTTTACAGTGCACCAAAATCGCCGTTGGGATGTGGACTATTTGGCGATGCAACAGATTGCCGACAGCGGCGAAATCGGTGAAATTGTCAATATCGAATCCCGCATCCACGGTTCGCGCGGTATCCCGAGCGACTGGCGTGGTATCGCAAAATTCGGCGGCGGTATGCTATATGACTGGGGCATCCATTTAATTGACCAAGTGATGTTGGTTATTCCTGAAAAGATCACCGATATCTATTGTACCTTCGATCACATCACCAACAATGAGGTGGATGACGGTTTTAAACTCACCATTACCTTTGAAAGCGGCAAAACCGCATACGTAGAAGTTGGCACCTATAATTTTATTGCTATGCCGCGTTTTTATCTGCGTTGCAAAAACGGCACCGCGCTCATCACCGATTGGCGCGAGAACTGTAAGGTGGTCAAATGCAAATATTGGCACGAAAACGACGTATTCCCGGCACCGACCGCCGCAGGACTGACCAAAACAATGGCACCGCGCGATGAGATCACCACCGACAGTTACGAATTGGCACAGCCAAAAGCGGACGTGCACGATTTCTACCGCAACGTTTGTAAAGCCGTGAAAGGCGAAGAATCCCAACTTATTACCCACGCGCAGTTGCGCCGTGTCCTGCAGGTTATTGAAGCGGCGTTCCGCTCGGTAGAACAGGAAAGCAAAATTTCTTGCGATATCTAAGGAGAGAGTTATGAATATTTGCTCGTTAAACGGACAGGTCGTCTTTACCGTTGACTGCGAAAACGGCAAACCGTTTTATGCGGTTACCTACAAAGGGAAAACCGTCTATGACAAAGCACCGTTGGGCTTAAAAATCAACGGTGTGGATTATAGCGAAAATGTCACGATAGACGCGGTGGAGACGGTAAACGTGACCCGTTCGCTGACCTTGCTCGGCAGAGTACGGGACATTGATGACCGTTACGTACAGGCGACCGTGGCTATGACCGCCGCAGGTGTTCCTTGCACCTTGGACGTGCGCGTTTATGACAGCGGTGTCGCGTTTCGTTATATCTACGACAAAGACGCCGGCAAAACGGTCAACGCGGAGTATACCGCATTCAAAGTACCTGCCGACAGCTATGTGTACGCATCCTTCGGTTGCCGCGGCGCTGGTTGTCAGCGGTTCCATCGGTTTGCCAACTACCACGGCATCTGTTACGAAGCATCCTACGGTCGTTTTGCCGTAAAAGATATCTTCTCCCCCACCGATAAGCAGGTCAAATTCCACGATTTGTATGACGGTGCCAAAGATGCGGAAAACTTTATCTTGACCCCGATGGCGGTGGAGTTTGCCGACGGTTTATTCGGTGCTATCTTAGAGGGCAACCTTACAAAC
>JAZOCQ010000067.1:0-2335 GCA_045596565.1 Acutalibacteraceae bacterium | reverse complement strand
CGTGCGGAATACACACCGGGTGCGCCGTCCAACGCATCCACCATCAATCCCGAATCGTCCGCAATGGCGGGCAAGCCCGAAAACGCACAAGCGGATGCCGCTTTCAAATACGCGTTTTCGGCAAAAGTTTCACCGGTTTCGTCCACTTCCGGCAACTCAATACCAAGGTCGGTATCAGTCACCGCCTCAATGCCGAGCGGCTGTAAAATACGCCGCAATTCCAATAATTTGTGTGCATTATGGGTAGCAATAATAAAACGCATATTTATCTCCTTATTCCGCGAATAACGCATCCGCAAAGGTTTGCGGGTCAAACGGTTGCAAGTCGTCAATGCCTTCGCCGACACCGATGAATTTCACCGGTACTTTCAAGTCGCCGTGCAAAGCAAGTACCACACCGCCTTTGGCTGTGCCGTCCAACTTTGTCAGCACGATACCGGTCAACCCTGCGACCTCTTTGAATTCTTTTGCTTGGTTGACGGCGTTTTGTCCGGTGGTAGCGTCCAGTACCAACAGTACCTCTTTATCCGCATCCGGCAATTCCCTGTCGATAATCCGACTGATTTTATGCAGTTCGTCCATCAAATGTTTTTTGTTATGCAGGCGACCGGCCGTATCGCAAATCACCACGTCACACCCACGCGACTTCGCGGCGGCAATGGCATCAAACACCACTGCACCGGGGTCAGCGCCTTGCGCGTGCCGCACAATATCGGCATCGGCACGGTGTGCCCACACTTCCAACTGTTCAATTGCGGCATCACGAAAAGTATCCGCAGCGGCAAGCAACACTTTCTTGCCGTCTTTATGCAGATTGTGCGCCAGTTTACCGATGGTGGTGGTTTTACCCACGCCGTTGACGCCGATAACCAAAACCACCGACGGTTTGGTGTGAAGTTGCAACGCCTGTTCACCGCGCAACATATCTGCTACAATTTCCTGCAATAAACTGCGCACCTCATTGGGGTCGGTGATGCGCTGTTCTTTGACGCGGGTTTCCAACTGTTCGCGCAACAAAGCGGCGGTTATAATACCAACGTCGCCCATAATCAAAATTTCTTCTAATTCGTCAAACAATTCACGATCGATTTTTGAAAACGCTTTGAGCATACCGCTCAGCGGTGCCATCATCGCATCGCGCGTCTTTTTTAAACCGCCGCTGAATTTCTCGAATAAACCCATGTCTTACTCCTTATGCCTTGGCATCTAATTTGAGACCCAGTTTCTCCTCTACCTCGCTGGCGCGCAGTTCGAGCATCTTGGAAACGCCACGCTCTTGCATGGTGACACCGTACAAGGTATCGGCTTCTTCCATAGTACCGCGGCGGTGGGTAATGGCGATAAACTGTGTCTTGTCACACATACGGCGCAGATATGCCGCATAGCGGTCAACGTTCACGTCATCCAGTGCGGCTTCCACCTCGTCCAGTACGCAGAACGGAGACGGCGTTACCTTTAAAATAGCAAACAGCAACGCCGTAGCAGATAATGCTTTCTCACCGCCGGACAGTGCATCCAGATTTAAGATGACCTTTCCGGGGGGCTGAATATACATATCAATACCGGAATTGAGAATATCCTCAGGGTCAGCCAGTCGCAATTCACCTTTACCACCGCCAAACATTTCAGCGAAAACGATGCCGTAGTAATAGTTGATTTGCTTAAAGCGTTCGATAAAGATTTCACGCATATGCACGGTGAGTTTCTCAATCTGCTTTAACAATTCGTTGCGGGAGTTTTCAACGTCTTCCACGTTGGTTTTCATGAACTGATACCGCTCGTTGACCTCTTTGTATTCCTCGATGGCATCCACGTTAACACTGCCCAGTGCACGAATCTTGTTTTTCAGTTCGGTCACTCTGCGATTCGCTTCACCCACGTTTTCAATGGGTTTTGCCACCGCTTCCGCTTCCATACGGGTGAGTTCATATTCCTCGTACAAACGGCGGGTTAAATTATCCACCTCTTTTTGGACGGAAATTTCTTTTTCCTCCAAGCGGGCAACCTCTTGACCCAAACGCTCGCGTTCGTCGTTTTTCTCACGCGATTCCAAGCGCAAACGGGTTTGCTCGGCTTCGCCCTCCTGCCGTTTTTGTACCAACGCTTCGATTTGTGCATTGGAAGCAGCCGCTTCATCACGAAATGCTTGTGCTTTTGCCAATATATCCGCAATTTTTGTTTCAATATCAGCATTGGCAAGTTTAAGTAACTCAATCTGCGAAAGTAAATTCTGACGATGGCCGTCTGCATCGTTTCGTCGATTTTCCAAATCCGCAATCGCCGCTTGTAAACTCTCAATTTCCTTTTGTGCAGCAAGCGCATCCAACCGAGATTG
>JAZOCQ010000066.1:0-6156 GCA_045596565.1 Acutalibacteraceae bacterium | reverse complement strand
ACCGCTTGGCCTCCGACTTGTGCGGACGTTTTCCGCGCCCGCGCCCACCATTACGATTCTTGCTTGCAATCCGCTCTGTTTAGTGATAATTTGCCGGAATCATTGTATGCCGGTTTGATTGATGCCGTACACGCGTTTTTGCCCGCTCATCACCGCTATCTGGAACTGCGTCGCAAAGTATTGGGCGTTGAAAAACTGCATTTGTACGATTGTTATGTACCGCTGGTCTCAGACATGGACGATGTGTCTTACACCTACGACGATGCCAAGAGCATGGTGCAACAGTATTTAAAGCCGCTGGGTGACACGTATCAGAAAGACCTGGCAAAATTGCTCGCCGGGGGTTGGGTAGACGTATATGAAAGAGCCGGCAAAGAAACCGGTGCGTATGCCACCGGTGTGTACGGTGTGCATCCGTATATGCTGCTCAATTTTATGGGGAAGCTTAACGATGTGTTTACGCTGGCACATGAAGCGGGTCACTGTATGCACACCTATTATTCTGATACACAACCGTACGTCAATAAAGATTACCCCATTTTCTTAGCGGAAATTGCTTCTACGGTTAATGAGAATCTTTTGTTACGCGGTATGTTGCAACAAGAAACCGACTCTAAAAAGCGTGCGTATCTTATCAATCATTTTCTGGATGAATTGCGCGCAACGGTGATTCGGCAAACTATGTTTGCGGAATTTGAGTGGAAAGTACACACGTTAGCGGAAAAGGGAGAACCGCTGACTGCAGAAGTTTTTTGTAAGATATATCACGACTTGTTGGTGTTATATTTTGGTGAAAATGTGGAGATTGACCCGTATATGGATTGGGAATGGGCGCGTATTCCGCATTTTTATCGTGCATTTTATGTTTTTAAATATGCAACCGGTTTTTCTGCCGCGGCAGCTATCAGTCAGAATATTCTTCAAACAGGCAATGCACAGCCGTATCTGCAATTCTTGCACGCGGGCGGCAGCGCGTATCCGCTGGAAACCTTGCAAATAGCGGGCGTGGATTTTAACACTGCAGCACCGCTTGAAGCGGCTTTGCAAGAATTTAAACAAATGACCGATGTTTTAGAAACTTTGTTATAAAGAGGGGAACAGATATGATTGCTTTAGCTTGTGACCATTCCGCTTTGGAAATGAAAGAAACCGTTAAACAACTGTTGACCGAAATGGGGTTGGAATATAAAGATTTCGGTACGTATACCACCGACAGTTGTCACTATCCTATTTTTGGCGCACGTGCCGCAAAAGCGGTGGCGTCGGGAGAATGTGAAAAAGGCATTCTCATTTGCGGTACCGGTATCGGTATTTCTCTTGCCGCCAACAAAGTAAAAGGGATTCGCTGTGTGGCATGCAGTGAGCCGTATTCAGCGCGGCTTTCCCGTCAGCACAACGATGCGAATATGCTTTCCATCGGTGCGCGGGTCATCGGTCCGGAACTCGCTAAAATGATTGTGACAGAATTTTTAACTACCCCGTTTGAGGGTGGTCGTCATCAAATCCGTGTGGATATGCTGACCGCTATTGAAAACGGCGAGGAAATCGAATAAAACGAAACCTGTCCGACATATACTCCCGTGAGGTGAGAATATGTCTTGGATGAAAGTTGTTTTTGGTGCCGCTTGTGCGTGCTTGTGCGCGGCGTTTTTGTATCATGCGGTTTTACATATTACGCAAAATACTGTATCAAACGGCGAAGGTGGAAAACAACACTCCTTGCTTATCGACCCGGGCCACGGCGGACAAGACGGCGGTACGAAAACGGCAAATGGTGTTTTGGAAGACGATATTAATTTGTCTATTTCGCTGGCCTTACGCGATATGCTGACTTTTTGCGGGTATGAAGTGGAAATGACCCGCGCGCAAGATACTTCTATCCAGCATACGGATGATACCGTTTCGGGTAGTTGGAAAGTGCGGGATATGTATAATCGCTTGGAAATGTATGATGCCGCCACTTTGACAGTGAGCATTCATCAAAATCACTTTTCGCAATCGCAATACCACGGCACACAGTTGTTTTATTCTAAAAATTGTGCAGAAAGTCTGGATGTTGCGCAATGTATCCGTGAACAGGTAGTACGATTGTTGCAGCCGCAAAACACGCGAGAATTAAAACCGGCGGGGGAGAATATCTTTCTTTTACACCGCACGACCAAACCTGCTTTGATTGTGGAATGCGGTTTTTTATCCAATCCCGATGAAGCAAAAAAATTAGAAACAACTTGCTATCAACAACAAATGGCGTTTGCTGTTTGTTGCGGCATTTTACAATATGCACCGTAAAGGAGAACTTACATGGCTGAAAAAATTAAAACCGTTTATACTTGTACCTCCTGCGGCGCAGAGTCGATGAAATGGTATGGTAGATGTCCGTCTTGCGGGGAATGGAACACACTGCAAGAGGAATTGCGTCAAACGACGCATACACGTACCGCGGCATCTCGCTTACATAAAGCAAAGATAAAACCGTTAAACTCCTTAGATTCCACCGAAGAATTTCGTGTGCATACCGGTATGCGGGAACTTGACCGCGTACTGGGCGGCGGTATCGTCAAAGGTGGACTTATGCTGATAGGCGGTGACCCCGGTATCGGTAAATCGACGCTGTTATTGCAAATTTGCCGGTATTTCAACGATGATATGAAAATCTTGTATGTTTCGGGCGAAGAGTCCGAGAAACAAATTAAATTACGTGCGGACAGGCTACAGGTTGCAAATGAAAATCTGTATCTTTTATGCGAAACGGATGTACAAGCTATTCTGGACGTAGTAGAGGAGGAAAAACCTGATTTACTGATTGTCGATTCCATTCAGACGGTCAGTCTTTCCACCATTTCCTCTTCTCCCGGTAGTGTGACGCAGGTGCGGGAAAGCACTGCCGCTATTATGCATACGGTGAAAGCATTGGATATTCCCGCTTTTATCGTAGGACACGTCAATAAAGATGGTGCGATTGCGGGCCCAAAAGTAATGGAGCATATTGTGGATTGCGTCTTATACTTTGAGGGCGATAAAAACGGTACATACCGTATTTTACGGTGCATCAAAAATCGTTACGGTTCCACCAACGAAATCGGCGTATTCGAAATGGCGGATAACGGCTTGCGAGAGGTGGAAAATCCCTCCCAGTTGATGTTATCCGGCAGACAGGAAAATGTCAGCGGCACTTGCGTGGTGGCAAGTATGGAGGGAACCCGCCCGATTTTAGCGGAAATGCAAGGCTTGGTGTCTCCGTCTGCACTGGGCAATCCCCGCCGTATGGCAACAGGATTTGACAACTACCGCTTATCGCTTTTATTGGCGGTTTTAGAGAAACGTGCAGGCTACTTTTTCTCGACACTGGATGCGTACGTCAATGTGGTCGGTGGGTTACGACTGATAGAACCCGCGGCAGATTTGGCGGTCGCTATTGCGCTGATTACCAGTTTAAAAGATACCGTAGCACACCCCAAAACCATTGCTTTCGGCGAAATCGGTCTTGCAGGGGAAATTCGTGCGGTAAGCAATGCACAAGCGCGTATCAGTGAAGCGGCGCGGCTGGGTTTCACCCGCGCAGTGGTACCGCTGCATACTGCACAATCCCTCCAACCTGTACAAGGTATGGAAATTATCGGTGTCACCTCGATACGCGAAGCGTATGAGGCGGCTGTGAATGGTTGAGTGAACAGATGGACGAAAACAGAAAGAGCTTAATAGTCTGGTTGATGGTATTGTGTATGGTGCTTATCGCCTTAGGCGCTCTGTTTCTCACAATGCCGCAATTTGTAGGCATTGAAGCAGTGACTTTTACTACATCCTCTACATCAACCACATCCTTTCCCACTACCGTTACGGGCGTTTTAGCGGTCAATACGACACCTAAAACGGGAAAGCCCACCACGACAAAGGAAAATAAGACGGATGCTACTCAAGTAAGTGTAGATTTTCCGCTGAATATTAATGCTGCTACCAAAGAAGAATTGATGTGTGTCAGCGGTATTGGTGAGACGTACGCACAGCGTATTATCGATTACCGCGATACCATTGGCGGATATGTTTCTCTTGAACAGCTGTTAGAGGTAGACGGTATTGGCGAAAAACGATTAAGCAGTTGGGCACCTTTCTTAACAGTTGCTTAAAAGTAAGATTTTTGATATACTATTTTATATTTAAGATTGAAGGAGTACAAACATGAAGGTTACATTATTGACTCACACGCCGCAACCGGAGCATTTGCTGGCATCTGCAGCAAGACTTTGTTATTCTGCATCTAATATTGAAACGGTAATGGAAAATCTCACCCCCGAAAAAACCGCCGATTTTGTCAATTATTTGGCGGAATTAGGTCATGAAAGCCCTATGGAACATGTAACTTTCACGTTTGGCATTGAGGGCGTTTCCCGTTCACTGCTGGCGCAGATTACCCGGCACCGTATTGCTTCTTATAGTGTGCAAAGTCAGCGTTATGTGCAGGAAAAGATGTTTGAATATGTATTACCGCCCGAGATTGAAGCCGTACCCGAGGCGAAAGAAATCTTCATAAAGGCGATGGAGGACGACCAACGTCAGTATGAGGAATTGACGGCTATCTTAAAAGAAAAGCACTTGAAAGATATGCTTCAAAGTGGTATGGACGAAAAAGCGGCAAACAACGCCGCCCAGAAAAAGGCGATTGAAGATGCGCGATTTGTGTTACCCAATGCCTGTACCACGAAAATGATTATGACGATGAATGCACGTAGTTTAATGAATTTCTTCCATCATCGCTGTTGCAACCGCGCCCAGTGGGAAATTCGTGATTTGGCAGCGCAAATGTTTAAACTTTGCTATGCGGTTGCGCCTAATCTGTTCAAAAACGCCGGTCCCGCTTGTGTCAGCGGCCGTTGTCCCGAAGGTAAAATGTCCTGTGGCAAGATGGCAGAAATGCGTGCCATGTACAATGATTTAAAGGAGAATCAATAAGTATGGGGAAACTCATTGTAATTGATGGTCTGGATGGAAGCGGTAAATCTACACAGCTACAGCGACTCGAACAGTACTTGCAAGAAAAACAAACAGCCTATAAGCAAATTTCGTTTCCGGATTATGCGCAACCCTCGTCTGCTTTGGTGACTATGTATCTTGCGGGTGAATTCGGCAGTTCTGCTGATGACGTAAATGCGTATGCAGCATCCTCCTTTTACGCCGTAGACCGTTACGCAAGTTTCAAAAAATTCTGGGAACAAGATTATCAAAAAAATTTACCGATAATTGCCGCGCGTTATACCACGTCTAACGCTATCCATCAAATGGCAAAGTTGCCGAAATCTGAATGGGATACTTATTGGGAGTGGATGGAACACTACGAGTATGTGTTGTTAGGTCTGCCGCGTCCCGATGCTGTCATTTTCTTGGATATGCCGCTGGATATTGCACAAAAATTGATGTCGCATCGGTATAAAGGTGACGAAAGTAAAAAAGATATTCACGAACGTGACTTACAATATTTGCGTCAATGTCGTGAAAGTGCATTATATGCCGCAAAAAAATGCGGATGGCAGGTGGTTTCTTGCGGTGCGGGAGATGCACCCTTGCCACCGGAAGTTATCACGGAAAAATTGGTACGTATTTTTGAGGAAACCGTAGGTTGAGGGTATGTCTTTTTATGTAAAGCAAATCCACTTGTCAGACAACACACAAGCATTATCCGCTCTTTTTGCGGAATGTTTTCCGGAAGATGCGGATTTTGGGGATGCTTTTTTACGTAGTGCCCCAAAAACCGTTACTTGCTTTGCGGGTTTTGAACAGGATACACCGGTATGCGCTTTATATTTATTACCCGCTGACTTACGAGTAGGGGATATGGTTTTAAATGCCCGGTATGTGTATGGTGTAGGTACGCTGACGGCATATCGGGGAAAAGGATATGCCAAACGTCTCTTAGAGGCTGTTAAAACCCAAATAACCGCTGACGTGTGCATGCTGTATCCGGCTACTGCATCTTTGCGTGACTTTTATAGAAAATGTGGGTATCAAGACGTTTTTACCACCCAACGTTTCCTGGTTCAAAAAAGCGACGCATCTTCTTTAGTCTTGAAAAAGGTGTGTCCTTTTTGTGCCAACACGTATGCAACGGCACGTGCAGAATTTTTAAAACAATATCCCTTTACGCACGCAGTTTTTTCGCAAGTG
>JAZOCQ010000065.1:0-2017 GCA_045596565.1 Acutalibacteraceae bacterium | reverse complement strand
TGGAGGGCGTGGGCAACTGTAAGGTGTACGTTACGCTGGAAAACGGCGTGGAGTACGTGTATGCCACCGAGGAAAAGAACAATGCCGATTTAGCGCAGGACGGCGATAAGACCACCGAAAAGAACGATACCCAAACCAGTGTCATTTTAGTGGACGGGGATGCGGGGGAAACGGGTTTGTTACTCACCGAAATACAACCGCAAATCAAAGGTGTGGTCGTGGTTTGTGACGGCGGTAACAGGGAAGAGGTCGTACAACGGGTGACGGCGGTGGTAACCACCGCACTGAATATATCCACAAGGCGCGTGTGCGTCACAAAATAAGGAGCGAGTAGATATGAAAAAAATCACATTCAAAAAGCAGGCGTTGGTATTGACTTTGGTAGCGGCTTTGGGTGTTGCCGTATATCTTAACTATTATTTCTCAGACTATGACGGCATCGGTTCCACCCAGCAACAGGGCAATTTGGGAGAAGCCGTTTTTGTGGATGACAGTACCGATGCTACACAAGGCGAGGGCGAACAAGCGGTTGCAGTCGGCGGTCAGGTGAATTATTTTGAGCAAGCGCGCAAAAACCGTGAAAAGGCAAGAGAGGAAGCGGTGGATATTATCAAGGATATTGCCGCCGATTTGAAAGCGGATGCGGGTGCGGCGGATAAAGTGGTACAGCAAACCACCGCTTTAACGGCGGCTATCACGCAGGAAAGTAAGATTGAGGAGTTGGTGAAAGCAAAAGGTTTTGCCGATTGCGTGGTGTATATAGCGGAGGACAGTTGCTCGGTGGTTGTAAAGGCGGATGAGTTGACAGGCGCGCAAACGCTGCAAATCAGTGAGATTGTGACCGCGCAATCCAAAATTCCCGCACAAAAAATCAATATTATGGCAACAAAATGATAAAAAAGTATTTCCATATCCAAAAAAATGTGTTATACTATATAATAAATAGTGCACAATATGGTTTGTGCGCGGAGGATGCATACAAAAATTCAGGAGGTATTTCTCATGGAACAAAAGGATTTTAACATAGCAGAAGGTACCTGCATCATTTCGGAGGAAGTGATTGCGACCATCGCTTGTACGGCGGCTGCCGAGGTGGCGGGCGTAGCTTCCATGGCTACGCGTCCTGATATACGTGGTCTGATTCCCGGTGGTGCAAACAGCAAATCGGTCAAAGTGACCGCCAACGAAAATACCATCGCACTGGATGTGTATATCATCATCCAAGAGGGCGTCCGTATTCCGGATGTCGGGGAACAGGTGCAAGCGGAAGTGAAAGCCGCGGTACAGTCCATGACAGGCAAACCGGTGACACGTGTGAATGTGCATATTGCCGGTCTCAAATTGGATGAAGCACAACAATAAACGCGCAAAGACCCTTCTTTGACGAAGGGTCTTTTCCTGCTTTTAAGGTGGCAAGTATTTGCCGCCTTGTCGGACTTTGAAAACAAAAGCAACGAAAGGAAGAATAACAGTATGACACGCCATGAGGCAAGAGAAATTGCATTTGCATTATTGTTTGAAAACACCTTTTCGGATGAAGGAATCGAAACGGTGATTGCGGATGCAAAAGAGGCGGAAACCTTGGCGCCCAACGATTTTGCTATATCGTTAGCGTGCGGGGTGACTGAACATATCGAGGAGATTGATGAAACCATTGAGGGCGCGTCACACAAGTGGAGTGTGCAACGCATTTCCCGCGTTTCTCTTTCGGTGATGCGGTTAGCGGTATATGAGATTTTACATTTGGACGAAATTCCTGTAAGTGTTTCCATCAATGAAGCGGTGGAACTCGCTAAAAAATACGGTGGTGAAGAAGAGGCGGCGTTTGTCAACGGCGTGCTCGGCGGTGTTGCGAAGGTGACTGCGTGAACGGATATTTAGGGTTGGATACCAGCAACTATACCACCTCTGCCGCCTTTTGCGAAGCCACAACCGGTCAGGTGCAACAGGTCAAGCGGCTTCTCCCTGTGAAAGAAGGGGAGATGGGACTGCGCCAAAGTGATGCGGTGTTTCATCA
>JAZOCQ010000064.1:0-9924 GCA_045596565.1 Acutalibacteraceae bacterium | reverse complement strand
TGAAAATCAAGATTTGTTCGAGCAGCAATTCCCCGCTGACTTTATTTCCGAGGCGGTGGACCAGACGCGCGGTTGGTTCTATTCCTTGCTTGCGATTTCTACCTTGCTGTTTAACAAATCACCGTACAAAAACGTTATCGTGCTTGGACACGTGCAGGACGAAAACGGCCAGAAAATGTCTAAATCCAAGGGTAATGCCGTTGACCCGTTTGAAGCGCTAAAAACTTACGGTGCAGATGCCATTCGCTGGTATTTCTACAGCAACTCTGCTCCGTGGTTGCCCAACCGTTTCCACGGCCGCGCCGTGATGGAAGGTCAACGTAAGTTGATGGGAACGCTGTGGAACACGTATGCGTTCTTTGTATTGTACGCTGATATTGATAAATTTGATGCCACCAAATATACCCTCGAATACGACAAACTTTCGGTGATGGATAAGTGGTTGTTGTCCAAACTCAATACGCTGGTAGCGGAAATGGACAAAAACCTCGAAAATTATCGTATCCCCGAAGCGGCGCGTGTGTTGCAGGAGTTCGTGGATGAGATGAGTAACTGGTATGTCCGTCGTTCCCGTGAACGTTTCTGGGAAAGCGGTATGCCGCAGGATAAAATTAACGCGTATATGACGTTGTATACCGCACTGGTTACCGTCTGCAAAGCGGCGGCACCCATGATTCCGTTTATGACCGAGGATATTTATCAGAACTTGGTGCGCTCTTTGGATGCTGCTGCACCCGAAAGTATCCACTTGTGCGAATATCCCGTTGCCGATGAAAAACTCATCGACAAGCAATTGGAAGCGGCGATGGATGAGGTGCTGCAAATTGTGGTACTCGGTCGTGCGGCGAGAAACGGCTCTAACCGTAAAAACCGTCAACCGCTTGCGAAAATGTATGTTAAAGCGGAAACCGCGCTGGATACGTTGTATCAGCAAATCATTGAGGAAGAACTCAATGTCAAAGCGGTGGAATTTGTGGAAGACACTTCCGCATTCTCTTCCTACACCTTTAAACCGCAACTCAAAACCGTCGGCCCAAAATACGGAAAACAACTGGGCGAAATCCGTTCAGCACTTGCTGAAATCGACGGCACGGCGGCGTATGCGGAGTTGCAGTCTGCGGGCGTGCTCACCTTGCATTTGCCTTCGGGCGACGTGGCGCTGGCAGAAGAAGACTTGCTCATTGACACCGCACAACAAGAAGGTTTCTACACCTTGTCTGACCGCGGTGTGACGGTGGTGCTGGATACTACTTTGACGCCCGAGCTGATTGAAGAAGGTTTTGTGCGTGAGATTATCAGCAAACTGCAAACCATGCGTAAAGAGGCAGGTTTTGAGGTGACTGACCATATCACGGTGTACGTCAACGACAACGAGAATCTTGTGGAATTGATTACTCGTAACGCGGATACAATTTGCGAAGACGTGTTGGCGGACGGCATCGTGATGCAAGAAACCGACGGCTTTGTCAAAGAATGGGATATCAACGGTGAAACCGTCACTTTCGGTGTTATGAAAAAATAATGAAAAAGCGCTTGTGATGTTTATACATCACAAGCGCTTTTTTTTAGATAACAATATAACCGCACTCAGCACCGTCACGATACCCAGCAAGGTGACAGGGGAGGGGATTTCGTGGTACAGAAATGCGCCCAATATGGTGGCCACCACCGGCTCGATGGAGGCGATAACGGCGGCTTTTCCGTTTTGGACGTGCCGTAAGCCCGCGGTGTAGGTGATATATGGCAGCAGCGTGGTGACTACGGCGAAAACCAGTAAAAATGCAATGCGCGGGAGCGTATTCACCGAGAGCGCGACAGTGATTTGCGAAAAATCGGTGAAAACTACACCACCCAGCGCCGCAAATAAGAAGGTGTAGGCGATGATGGTCCAATCGGTGTAACCGTAGCGAATGGAACAGCGGGAGAAGATGCTGTATAATGCATATCCGAATCCCGCCGTAATACCGATGAGAAAATCGCCGACAGACAGTGAGGCGCCACCTGAAAGTATGCCGCTGACCAATACACACCCCGCAAAAGCGAGTGTGAGCGCACACCATTTTTTGCGGGTGAACGGTTCTTTGAAGAATAAGCGGGATAATACCATCACGAAAATAGGAGAAGTGTATAACAGCACTGCCGCTACCGACATAGA
The DNA here is from genome assembly GCA_045596565.1 of Acutalibacteraceae bacterium. GTDB lineage: Bacteria > Bacillota > Clostridia > Oscillospirales > Acutalibacteraceae > URNF01. Next base: position 7,769 of record JAZOCQ010000064.1, on the reverse strand, counting down.
GGCGTTTTGGATGGTTTGAAAATAGCAGAAATTGAAGAGGATGATACTGCAAATACCGTTTCCCGCAAAACACCATATATGTCGCCATTGGATTTTGAGCAGAGAGGGTTTGAAAATCCCCAACGCCGCAAATACTACCAGTGCGGTGACAACAGCGCGGATTTCCACTATCTGCATGGCAGTGATGCCCATACCGTTTAACATATGTACAAAGAATCCCATCGTACCCCATAGACATCCTGCAAACAGGATAAGTGAGAGGGATACTCGATTTTGACTCATAGCGTTTCCTCCGGTGACATTTTCAGCGCCGCTTTGATTTTCTCGGTGCGTTCCTCTGCCTTGACGGTGGGAGTGCGGGAGAACCGCATCAAGTATTCGACGTTGCCGTTTGTGCCGTGAATGGGGGATACGGTCATATCGGCAAAGTACAGGTGATTTTCTGCAGCACTGTCGGCGATAGTTTCCATCAATTCCGGTAAAATAGAGGGGTCTTTGATGATGCCGTTTTTTCCCAGTGCCTTTTGCGGCGCTTCAAATTGCGGTTTAATAAGGCACACCACCTGCCCTGACGTGGATAAAATCGCGTCCATAGCGGGGAAAATTTTAGTCAGTGAGATAAAGGAAACGTCTGCCGTGACCATATCGCATATTCCCACTTGCTCGGGGGTCAAACGGCGGGCGTTGGTGCGTTCTAAAACGGTTACCCGCTCGTCGTTGCGCAGTTCCCATGCAAGAATACCATATGCAACATCTACCGCGCATACGTGTTTTGCGCCGTGTTGTAACAGACAATCGGTAAATCCGCCGTTGGACGCGCCGATATCGCACACCCGCAATCCCGTGGGGTCGATACCAAAAACACGTAGTGCCTTTTCCAGTTTATATCCTGAACGGCTCGCATATTTGCGGGCTTTTTCTTTTAATGTTAAAACCGTATCCGCCGGCACGGTCATACCGGGTTTGTCGGCGGGGGTTTGTCCGATAAGCACTCGCCCTTCCATAATGAGAGCGGCGGCTTCCTTTTCGTCTACGCCCAGTTGTTGGGCGGCAAGTATATCTAAACGAATGGTTTCCATAAATATCACCTTACAATGACTTCATATTTCATCAGCAATGCACACGGACGGTAGGATAGTTTGGATTTGCGTAATCCCACATCACCCGCATCGTCCTCGCGGTTGATATATATAGCGCCGTCGGTTGCCATATATCGCGCAAACGCATTGGAAATCGCTTGATATATACCGTTATATCGTGTATCTGCCTTTTCAACGTGCACGCACAACATATCCCGCACGATTTCTCCGGCGGTAACGGCGATGATGTTGCCGTCTTTTTGCAAAATACCCGCTTTGATGTCGAGCGTTTGCATATTTTCGAGCAGTTCACAGCTACGTTGCCATTCTTCTTGTTCAATAGCGGAAATATCACCCGCCGTAGCGCGTTGTTGTGCAAAGTTTTTGATAAAGGATACTGCGCGGGGAACGTCTTTCGGTTGCAGGGGAAGAAAAATGCCGGTGGGATTTTCTTTCCAGAAGCGGCGCAGATGATTGCGTTTGGAGGCTAAATGTCTGCCGGGGAATTGCAGGAACGTGTTATAGGTGTAGAGATAATCGGCACTGTCCCGCCATTCTTTGACGGTACACCGACCGCCAAAGTGTTGCAGCAGCAGCGGTACCGCTTTTTCGGGTACGCCCGCAAACCGTAACGGGAGTTGTCGTTTGTGACAATACTCCTCTAAAAAGCATAGTGCGGCGGAAAGATTACCGTTTCCGACGGGGAAGGTAAAATAGTCGCTCGTTTTCAAGGTGATACGGCATATCAGCATATCTTCTTGGATACAATACGCTGTTTTGAGAAATTTGCGCCACATAAATGCAACCCCCACGGTATAATCACACAGACGATACGGTTGTGCTTCATAAAACGGGCGTAACTGCGGCGCATCAGCGGCTTTGAGCAGTGTAAATTCCGACACGGTAATCCTCCTTTCCTATATTCCCATATAGCATACCTCTTTTTTGCTTTTTTTTCAACATTTTTTCAAAATTCGAATAGGCGTATTTTCGAGGGGGATTATAAAAGAGAACATCAAGGAAGGGAAGTTGACAATATGGATACATCGTTTCAAAAAGCAGTGGCGACTCATTTGCAAAAGACAAACGGCAATGTGAGCACAAAAGAATTGCACGATGCTGTGGCGAGTGCGGCGATGGAACGGTTACGTCCGCACTGGAAACGCAGCGAGGGCAGACGGGCGGCATATTTTTCGGCGGAATTTTTACTGGGCAGATTGACTACGGCTAATTTGTTTAATATGCAACTATTATCCCAAACAGTGGAATTGTTCAACGCACAGGGGATAGATGCTGCGGCGTTGGAGGAGTCACGGGATGCGGCTTTGGGTAACGGCGGTTTAGGACGACTGGCGGCATGTTTTTTAGACGCAGCGGCTACTCACGATATTCCGCTCGATGGATACGGTATACGGTATCGGTACGGTATTTTTGCTCAAAAATTTGAAGACGGTTTTCAAATTGAGCGGGAGGACGATTGGCTTAAAGACGGGGATATGTGGTCGGTACGGCGCGAAGATGAGCGGGTACGGATTTGGTTTGGAAAGGAATCGGTATGGGCGGTGCCGTATGATATGCCCATTGTCGGATATGGTATGAAAACGGTCAACACCTTGCGTTTGTGGCAAGCGGAAGCGGTACAGCCGTTTGATTTTGCGACATTTGATAAAGGACAACACGCGGCGGCGTTTGCGGGGCAAACGGCGGCGCAGAGTATCAGTGCGGTTTTGTATCCCAATGATAATACGCCCGCCGGCAAGAAACTGCGATTAAAGCAACAATATTTCTTTGCGGCGGCATCGTTACAGGATTTGTGGCGAGGATTTGAGCAGCGTGGGTTGGACGTGATGACGGCGTTTGGTGAGCAGTGCGTGATTCAACTAAACGACACGCATCCCACGGTGGCAATTGCAGAGTTTTTGCGTCTTGCGACTGACAAGGGCGTTGACTTCACAGATGCGGTATCCGTCGCAAGAGAGGTGTTTGCCTATACCAACCATACCATTATGCCCGAAGCGTTGGAGAAATGGGACGTTACCCTCTTTAAAAGTGTTTTGCCGCAGTTGTATCCCATCATTAAGCGGTTACAACAACAGTTGCGGCGCGAGTTGCGGGATAAAGGTATCACGGACTTTGCACCGTTTGATATTTTGCAAGACGGCAAAATTCACATGGCGCGTATGGCGTTGTTTGCGTCGCACGCGGTCAACGGCGTGGCGGATATTCACACAGGGTTACTCAAAACGCGGGTGTTGCCCGCGTGGTATGCGCAATATCCCGAACACTTTTTCAATATCACTAACGGCATCACACAACGCCGTTGGCTCGCACTTGCCAATCCTGAATTGTCTGCCCTCATCAGTGAACGTATTGGCAGTGATTGGTTGACCGATTTGTCACAGTTGCGGGAACTGAAAACGTACAGCGACGACAAAGATTTTCTCGAACAATTGCGTTTTATGCGGCAGAAAAAGAAAAAACAACTGGCGCGGTATATGGAGAAAAAAGACGGTCTGGCTTTGCGTTGGGATTTTATGCTCGACGTACAAATCAAGCGCTTGCACGAATATAAACGCCAATTTTTGAATGCGTTGTCTATTTTGGATATTTGTTTCGGATTACAAGACGGCAGTATCCACGATTTTACACCGACGGCATTTATATTCGGCGGTAAAGCCGCTCCGGGATATCACCGCGCAAAAGCGGTTATCAAGTGTATTCACGCGGTGGCAGAGTATGCGGCGAGCGACCCGAAACTGGCTGATAAAGTACAGATTTTATTCGTGCAGGACTATGGGGTGTCGTATGCGGAGAAACTCATTCCCGCCGCGGATATTTCCGAGCAGATTTCTACGGCGGGTACCGAGGCTTCGGGTACGAGTAATATGAAATTTATGCTCAACGGCGCAGTAACGCTCGGCACGTATGACGGTGCCAATATTGAAATCGTGCGGGAAGCGGGCAATGAGAACAACTATATTTTCGGTGCGACGGTGGAGGAACTCGAACGTATCCGCCCGCACTATAAACCGTCCGAGTTGTTAGAAAGCCAACCTCGGTTGCGTCGTGTGGTGGAAGCGCTCACCGACGGCACGCTGGATGACGGCGGTACGGGGATGTTCGAGGAGTTGCAACGGTCGTTGTTACAATCAGATTGGCAAGCGGCTGACTATTATTACGTGCTGGGTGATTTTAACGCATATCAGCAAACCCGCTTGCGTGCTAACCGCGAATACCGAGATGGCGACGCGTTTGCAACAAAGATGCTGTATAATATCGCATCGGCGGGTATCTTTTCCGCTGACCGCGCGGTGAAAGAATATGCAGAAAAAATCTGGAAGGTGTAAAGAAAACGGCCGGAGATACTCCGGCCGTTTTCTTTGTTGCATGCAGTGGGAATATATGGTATACTATCCTATATATAACAAGCAAGGAGATTTCAGTATGGACGTTCGTGAACGGTCGTTGCAGTTGCACGCCGATTGGCAAGGCAAAATCGAAGTGGTGACACGTTGCCCGATTGAAACCAGAGAGGATTTGTCGCTTGCCTACACGCCCGGTGTGGCACAGCCGTGTTTGGAAATTCAAAAAGCCCCCGAAAAATCTTACACGCTGACCCGCCGTCACAATTTGATTGCTGTTATCACCGACGGTACGGCGGTACTGGGACTCGGAGATATCGGTCCGCTTGCGGGTATGCCGGTGATGGAAGGCAAATGTGCATTGTTTAAAGCGTTTGCGGATGTGGATGCGTTTCCGCTGTGCATCGGCTCGAAAGACACCGATGAAATCGTGCGAACCATTCAGTTGGTGTCGGGTAGTTTTGGTGGTATCAATTTGGAAGATATCAGCGCACCCCGTTGCTTTGAAATCGAGCGCAGATTACAGGAAGTTTGCGATATTCCTGTGTTCCATGATGACCAACACGGCACGGCGATTGTGGTGGCTGCGGCGTTGCTCAACGCTTTGAAAGTGGTGGGCAAAACGAAAGAGGCGGCATCCGTGGTGATTTGCGGTGCGGGTTCGGCGGGATGCTCGATTGCCAAACATTTGTTACATATCGGTTTTAAAAATATCAAATTGGTAGACAAAGACGGCATTGTGTGTGCGGGAGAACAGTGGCTTAACAGAGAAACCGCACAGCTGGCGGCGGTGACCAATTTAGAAGGACAGCGCGGCACTTTGGCGGATGCCATGTGTGGCGCAGACGTGTTCGTGGGTGTCTCCGCACCGGGAATTGTGACGCCGGAAATGGTAGCTTCCATGGCGCCCGGCGCAATTGTATTCCCGATGGCAAATCCGACCCCCGAAATTATGCCGGATGCGGCAAAGGCCGCGGGTGCGCGGGTGGTGGGGACCGGTCGTTCGGATTTCCCTAATCAAATCAACAACGTACTGGCATTCCCGGGTATTTTCCGTGGTGCTTTGGATTGCCGTGCGCAGTGTATCAATGATGAAATGAAAGTAGCGGCATCTCTGGCGCTCGCTGAGTTGGTAGGGGAAGATGAACTGAATGAGACCTACGTTATCCCCTCTGCTTTGGATAAGCGGGTGGTGGACGCGGTAGCCAGAGCTACAATGGAAGCGGCATACCGTACAGGCGTTGCACGGGTATAATGATATTCTTCTTTTCGACAAAATTCGTGTGAAACATCTAAATTAAGAGGTGAAAGATATGGCACGTGCTTTTATCTTATATAATCCACTGGCAGGGAATGGGCGTTGCACCACGAAAATGCAACGACTGATACATATTTTAACCGATGAGATGGTATACTGTGATGTGACTGCAGATGTAACATACACACAGCGACTTTTGCAGTTGGAAACAGAAGATTATATCGTGGTTTGCGGTGGTGACGGTACGCTTAACCGCTTTGCAAACAGCATTGCCGATGTGGAAATCCCAAATGATATTCTCTATTTTCCGTGCGGCAGCGGCAATGACTTTGCCAAGGATGTGGAGATGTCTCGCACCCAAAAGCCGTTTTCTATCAAGCGGTATTTACAGAATTTGCCTACTGTCGAAGTTGACGGTGACACCTACCGCTTTTTAAACGGTGTCGGATTGGGATTGGACGGACATTGTATTGCACAAGCTGAACTTTTACGCACTAAAAGTCACGAACGTATTAATTATAAATGGCTTGCGCTCAAAGCACTGCTCTTTCAGTACACACCCACCAATGCAACCGTGACGGTAGACGGTGTGACACGCACCTATGAAAAGGTGTGGTTGGTGCCTACCATGCTCGGGCGACTTTATGGCGGTGGCGTGATGCCCGCGCCTGCCCAAAATCGTTTGAGCGATACGCTCACGGTGATGGTGGCGCACGACCTGAGTAAACTGCGTATACTGGCACTGTATCCTACCATTATGAAAGGTAAACACGTGCGACATACACGCTATATTGAGATGCTGGAAGGTAAACAAATAACCGTTTCGTTTGACCGCCCCTGCGCCATGCAGATAGATGGCGAGCCGTTGTTCGATGTCCGCTCGTATACAGCACGCGCAGGAACCGTAAAGCAATCTAACTTTACAGACGAAAAAGTGATTTGCAATCTACAATAAGGAGAGACTGTATGAAAAAAGGTTTCAAACGGTTTATTACGGGAACCGGTGTTGTGGCGGCGGTCACAGCGGCGGTAACGGCGGCTACGTATATGCTCACCAGAAAGCTGATGACGGTGGCACTGGACCGTGAGGAGCCCAAAACAATCGGCAAGTCCAAAGAGTTGTTGACCGGTAACGCCAATATCGAACAAGTGTTGCAGATGCAAAACGAAATAGCAAAGCGTTTGGAGGAGGCTGACTGTGAGGTGGTTGAAATCACAGCACAGGACGGTACCAAGTTGGTCGGGCATCTGCATCGTTGCGAGCAGGCGAAACGCACGGTGATTGCTATGCACGGTTGGCGTTCTTCTTGGGCAAAAGACTTTGGTATGCTTGCAGACTTTTTATTCGATAACCATTGCAATGTTCTGTTTGCAGAACAGCGTGGACAAGGACAAAGCGGTGGTGAATATATGGGTTTTGGGTTGACCGAACGGTTTGACTGTCTGGATTGGGTTACCTGGGCTTGTGAACAGCCGTTTGCTGATGTACCGCTATATCTTGCGGGTATTTCGATGGGGGCGACCACCGTGTTGATGACAGCCGGCTTTGATTTACCCGAACAGGTGCACGGTATCGTTGCCGATTGTGGTTTTACTGCGCCCGAGGAAATCTGGAGACACGTCGCTAAAAATATGCACGTGTTGTATGACGGGTTATGCGGTAGTGTGGCAGGTGCGTTGTTCAAAAAGAAAATCAACGTCGAGGTGGATTCGTACTCTACCTTAGAGGCCATGGCTGACTGTAAAGTGCCTGTGCTTTTCATTCACGGAACGGACGATGCGTTTGTGCCCATTGAGATGACCTATGAAAATTATAAAACGTGTGCGGCGCAAAAGCGGTTATTGGTAGTGCCGGGCGCCGAACACGGTATGAGTTATATGGTGGATAGGGAAGGATATGAGACCGCCGTCAAGGATTTTTGGCGGGAGTTTGATTAAAAGAAAAACAGACATTGCGAGAGCAATGTCTGTTTTTTTAGTGAAGAGTGAAAAGTGAAAAAGTAAAAATCCCGCTCTCTTATGAGAACGGGATTTTTTGGAGCTGGTTGACGGACTTGAACCCCCGACCTG
>JAZOCQ010000063.1:0-3832 GCA_045596565.1 Acutalibacteraceae bacterium | reverse complement strand
CGTGGCGAGGCTTTGGCTTCGGTGGCGGCGGTCGCGGATGTGCAACTTACCACTTGCACCGACGAAAGCGGTCTGGGTACGCGGTATCATATCTGCGGTGGTGAGCAACGGGACTATGCAGAATGCGGTGCCGCCAAAGGTACGGTAATTGCGGTTGCCGATTTGTTTTACAACGTGCCCGCACGTATGAAATTCCTAAAAAAAGATGTCAGCGAAGGCAATGCAGTTGCGGGCGTGGTACAAAAATTGGCACTGTCCCATCCGGAAATTTCTTTCCGTTTTATTCGTGAGGGAAGAGAAGAGTTTTTAACCCCCGGCAACGGTGATTTGTATACCACCATATACGCGGTACTCGGCAGAGATTTTGCGGGCGGTTTGATACCGGTGTCGTATACACTGGACGGTGTGCAGGTGGAAGGTTTTTGCTGTAAACCCTCTGCTACCCGCGCCAATCGCACGATGCAGTATTTCTTTATTAACGGACGGTATGTCAAAACCGATACGGCCGCAGTGGCATTAGGGCGTGCATACCAAGGCCTGATTATGACCGGTCGGTATCCCGCGTGTGTTTTACATATTACCATAGCGCCGCAAGCGGTGGACGTCAACGTGCATCCCGCAAAAATTGAGGTACGGTTTGTTAATGAAAAACCCGTGTTTGATGCGGTGTATCACGGTGTGCGTTCCGCACTGCAAAGTGGAGATACTTTACAGAAAGTTTCGGTGCCGCAGACTGCAAAACGGCAAAATCCGTTTGAAAAACGCGATATACAGCCAAAAAACAGCGGTATGCAAACGTCGTTTGATAACTTAATGCGCAAAACCGCGCCTACAGCACCGCAACCGCAACCGTTAGAAAGGGTCGCGGTGACACCGCCTGTGCGTCCCTCTATGCCGCAAATCAGTCACGGGGTGCCCGCATCTCCGCGAAAGGTGATGCGGGATACTACCTTATCGGACATAGCAGTAGATAGTATCGAGGAGTTGATCCCGGTCAAAGCGGCGCCGTTCGAAAAGGCGGTTGCACCCGCGGTAGAGACAACAGCGACAGAGAGTTTGTCGGTGCAAGAGGATACCATACCCCCGGTGCGAGTGGTCGGAGAAATTTTTGCGACCTATATTCTGGCAGAGTGCGGGGAGGATATGGTAGTTGTGGATAAGCACGCTGCCCACGAACGCATTTTATATAACAAATTGAAAGACAGTGCCGCACCGGATGCACAGTTGTTGTTAGAACCGGTGACGGTAACACTGGACAGCGATGCGATGAATGCGTTATTTGTCTCTGCCTCTACTTTGGAAGCCGCGGGATACAGCATCGAGGATTTCGGTGGGCTTACAGTGTTGGTACGTGCGATTCCCACTGTGCTTGCAGGTTGTGATGTAAAAGCGGTGATTGAGGAAATCGCCGGTGGACTTGCCTCGGGCAAACGCGACGTGCTCACCGCAAAAGAAGATTGGATATACCACTCCATTGCTTGCCGTGCTGCTATTAAAGCGGGGGATACCACTAAACCGCAAGAATGGCAAGCGCTGGTTGAGCGGGTGCTCGCCGATAAGCAGGTGCGGTATTGTCCGCATGGTAGACCAGTTTGTTTTGTGATGACCAAAAAAGAATTGGAAAAACAGTTCGGACGGATTGTGTGATGAAAATGACGGAAATGAAAAAACGATATCTGGCTGTGGCGGGACCTACCGCTTCGGGCAAGAGTGCACTGGCTGTCGCGTTGGCAAAAGCGCTTGGCGGCGAAGTGGTGTCGGCAGATTCCATGCAGATTTACGATACCATTGCCATCGGTACAGCACGTCCGACTGTCGAGGAGATGCAAGGGGTACCGCATCACTTACTGGGCTTTTTGCCGTTGTCGCAGCCGTATAGCGTGGCGCAGTATGTCTCCGATGCGAAAGTAGCGTTGGCGGATATAGACGCACGCGGAAAGTTGCCTATTCTTTGCGGCGGAACGGGATTATATATGCAATCCTTGACCGAGAATATTCAGTTTGATGCACATGCCCCCCAATCGAAAACGTTTCGAGAAAAGTTGAAAATCCGCGCTCAAAGTGAAGGCGGTAAGGTCTTATTGCGTGAATTGGAGGCTGTGGATGCCATCACTGCCCGGAAATTGCATCCGAATGATGTAGGACGTATTATCCGCGCACTGGAAGTATATCACGTGACAGGTCATCCGATAAGTGAGCAGGTGCGGCAGTCTCGCACCGAGCCGCCTGCATTTGATACATGTTTGCTGGTATTGGATTTTAAAGACCGTGAAAAATTGTACGCTCGCATCAACAACCGCGTGGATTTGATGGTGCAAGACGGGTTGCTGGAAGAGGCAAAATCGGTGTTGTCAGGCCCTTACGCGCCTACCGCTATGCAAGCAATCGGATATAAGGAGTTGCGCCCGTATTTTGACGATATTTTATCCTTGGAAGAGGCTCTTGATAATTTGAAAAAAAGTACGCGGCATTATGCTAAAAGGCAATTGTCGTGGTTTCGACGGATACCGTATGCGCAGTTTTTGTATGTAGACGCATATACAGATTTGGAAGAGTTGGCGGATGCCGCATTGCAAATTTGGAAGGAAGGACAGTGATACGTATGAAAAGGTTTTTCAAAAAACTCGGCACGTTTATTCTGTCTTTGCTTTTACTTGGTTATGTCGCGTTGCAAATATACCCGCTTTTCTATTCCTCGGTCACAACCGAGACGGTATATGCGTACAGTGCATATGAAACGCTCAACGTAGATTGTGTGGCAATTCGTAACGAGACCAACGTACCACTGAGCACCTCGAATTATGTGTTTTACACGGTGCAAAACGGCACTCGCGTTGCTAACGGCGGCACCATTGCGGAGTTGTATGGTGACAAAAATGATGCATTGGTGAAGCAACAATTAGCGGATATTGATACTGAGATTGCACAACTTAAAGAAATCCAGACGCTGGGTGCGAGCGGTGTTGCGGGTTTAGATATTTTAAACACGCAGATTGACCGTGCTATGACCGAGTTGGTGCAGGCGGGCAATGCCGCTACTGTATCTGAGTTACACAGTTTGCGACAACGATTGCTCGGCTTTTTCAATAAAAAACAAACGGTTACCGGAAAAACGGTGGATTTTTCGGCGCGTATTGAGACGTTACAAACGCAACGTGCCGATTTGGCAAAAAACTATAAAGCGGCAATCAGTACTGTAAAAGCCCCTGCTGCAGGTTACTTTGTGGATTGCGTGGATGGGTTTGAGGGCGTTCTGACGGTCAAAGATGTGAAAAATATGACCGTGGATACGGTTAAAACTGCTTTGCAAACAGAAATACCCGACAATCTTGTCGGGTATGCAGGCAAAATCGTGCGGGATTATACGTGGTATATTGCGTGTGCGGTGCCCGGCTCGTATGCAACCACTTTTGCGGTAGACAAGGAATTGCACCTGCGTTTTCCGTTTGTGACCGATGAAGAAGTGCCGGTCAAAGTAGTGGCGTGTAACCGTTCAGAAAGCGGTGAGCTTGCCGTGGTGTTTGAATGTGTGAATATGTCCGAAGCACTTTCCGCAGTGCGTAAAGAGTCTTTGGAAATTCTGTTGGTGGAGCATACGGGTTTGCGTGTTCCCAAACGCGCTATCACCACCAATGACGCACAGCAAGTGGGCGTCTATGTTCGCTCGGGTGATATTGTGCGATTCCGCAAAATCGAACAGAAATACAGCGAAGCTGCCGATTATGTCATCTGCTCTTTACAGGATGAAGACGGATATTTGCAGTTGTATGACGACATTATCATAGAGGGGAGCAACTTGTATGACGGCAAACTCATTCGTTAAAGAAAATCT
>JAZOCQ010000062.1:0-6887 GCA_045596565.1 Acutalibacteraceae bacterium | reverse complement strand
CGGTGTCCACTGCCACCGTAGAGTCTACCTGCACTATCCAAATTCTGCCTGACAGGACATACAATACTACCGCGCCCAGCAGAAGTCCCACCGGCACCCCCATCCGCTTGCGGTAGGGGAACAGACGGAAATACAAACCGCGTTTACGGTAAATCCGTAAGCGGATACAGGCGCGCTTTGCCAGCGGGCGCAAGCGGGCGTATTCGGCGGCGGGCAGGGTGGCAAAAAAGGTTTCTCCCTGCCGTTTGGTATCGGTGATGTGCAGACCCAGTGCACCCGCCTCGGTCAGCAACCGTTCGGGGAACCCGCCCTCACCGTAAAAACGGACGTATCCTTTGAAAAAATCCAATACATTCATCTTTTACTCCCCAAACGATACGGTGCAGATGCGTCCACTGACCACCGCGCCGCCGTTTTCGATACATTCGATGCACAGCGCGTCCCCTTCGAACGTCACCGCACCGTCTACCGTATCCAGTGTGACGGTGTTTTGTTCGTATTTTCCCACACGGCGGCACCCGTTGACCACCACCCGCCGATTGGCGAAAAATTCCATATACAAAGCGCGGTACAGCGTGCCTTGCGGTAACGCGACAGTGCGTTCTATTCGCCGCAACCACCGCCGTTTAGCTTTTAGCATACCGAACACCCCTTTTCGTTTATGTGTATGCAAAACGGTGTGTGTTCATGTCTGTACGGTATATTGTAAAAAGAGCAGACATACAAATTTCATATAAGGGGTGAGTGCCGTGAAGCGTAAGGTGCAGGGGATTGCAAACGGGGCGTTGCTGGCATTGGCGGGTGCGGCGGTGTTTTTGTATGCGCCCGCCGCGGTGACAGGCGTGTCAAGGGGTTTGTCGATATGCGGTACGGTCATCATTCCGTCGCTGTTGCCATTTATGGTGCTGGTAGGTACCTTTATGCGGTTGCGGCTCAGTGACACGGTCGGGCGGTGGCTTGCGCGCCCGACAAAGTGGCTGTTTCGGTTACCGGGTTGTTGCGCGTTGCCGATTTTACTGTCGATGGCGGGCGGGTATCCCGCGGGCGCGGTGGCAATAGAGCAACTGCTGTCCCGCCGCCAAATCACCGAAAACCAAGCGGCGCGGATGTTGCATTTTTGCGTCAACGCGGGCCCCGCTTTCGCGGTTTCCGCCGTAGGCGCAGTGTTGCTCGGTGACGTGCGGGTGGGGTGGCTCTTGTGCGCTGCGCATTTACTTGCCGCCTTGCTTATCGGGGTGGTGCAAGCAAGGGTTTGCCCGCCGCCTGCCCGCCAAGCGCCGTCTGCACGCGGGATGGCGTTACCGCTTGGCTCTGCTTTTGCCGCTGCGGTTAACAGTGCCGCTTTGTCGCTGCTGTATATGTGTGGGTTTGTGATTTTGTTCGCAGTAGTGCTATCCATATCCGATGCCGCGGGGGTGTCGGCACTACTCGAAACGGCGACGGGCGTCCCCGCCTTGTTCAGCGGTTTGTTAGAAGTGGGAAGCGGGTGCATACAACTCGCGGGCGTACCCGAGCCGTCCATGTTTTTCTTTGGATTTCTGCTTGGTTTCGGCGGGCTTTCGGTGCAGTGTCAGGTGCGGGCGCTGTTGCAAGCGTATCCCGCGGCATTACGGCATTTTTTGTTGTTTCGCATTCTGCACGGTTTACTCGGCGGATTGCTCAGTGCGGTTTTATATCATACTGTTCCGTTGCCTTTGCAAACGATAGCCGACGGTACGGTGCGGCTGGAATTGTTTACCGCCACCCCCGCTGTGTCGCTTGCGATGTGTGCCATGTGCGTGACCATTATGTTGGGCAGCCAAAGTGTGCCAACCCGCATCAGACCTTTCGGCGAAAAAAACATTGCCAAATGTCGATAAATGTGGTATAAGAAAGATAAGACTTGTAAAAAAGGAGGGACAGTGATGAAACGACGCTTGTACGGCAACGATATTCCGCCTTGCTGTGAATATTGTGCGCGCGCCCGCCGCAGCGCGGATAACCGTTCGGCTTTGTGCGTGAAAAAAGGCATCGTACCGCTGTACCATCACTGCCGCCGTTTTAAATATGACCCGCTCAAACGCGTGCCGGTGCGGCAACCGTCCTTGGCGGCGTACAGCGAAGAAGATTTCCGTCTGTAAAAAATAAAAAGATACTTGACAAGCGGTGCAGTAGTATGTTAAGATACTTCACGCACCGTTAATATGCGGCTTTAGCTCATCTGGTAGAGCGCCACCTTGCCAAGGTGGAGGTAGCGAGTTCGAGCCTCGTAAGCCGCTCCAAAAAGAAAGCACTTCTCGGAAGAGAAGTGCTTTCTTTTTGTGTTTGTGTCCGCGGAGCATATTGTTTTTGCATAAGAATGTATAATTTTCTGTATATTCCGTATAAAAATGACATTTTTGACAAATTTTATGCTCTTTCGCGGCAAAAAATTACAATGTTGCCGATTTGAAATTTTTTCTTGTTTTTTGGGCTAAAAAATGGTATACTGTATATAAGTTTTGGCGTTCTTTGCCTTTGCGGCGGGATGGGCTTACGATTTTTATAATATTGCATTCTCACGGCGAGGTGCGCCGATTATTATTTGGAAACGGGGGTGTGTGTACGGTGTCTTGCGATTTGCACTGTCATACCAGAATGTCCGACGGCTCGGTCGGTATTGAAGAATTAATTTCTCTTGCCAAACGGCGAGGGCTTTCCGCTATTGCGATTACCGACCACGATACGTTCGCGGGCGCTGTACGCGGTGTAAACATCGGCAAACGGTTGGGTATCACCGTTATTCCCGGCGCAGAATTATCCGCCGTTGACCCTGCCACCGGCAGACGGGTGCATCTTTTGTGCTATAATTGTGAAACGGTTGCGCGTCTGGAGGGGTTGTGCCACCGCATTTTGGAAGCCCGCAAAAAAGCGGCAACCGAAATGTTGCGCAAAGTGATGCGGTATTATCCTATCGTGCCAGAAATGGTGGTGCGCTGTATGAGCGGTTCTGCCGCGGTTTACAAACAACATATTATGCACGCTTTGATGGAAGCGGGCTTTACCGATAGTATTTTCGGCAGTACGTACGACCGTCTGTTCGGTGACGAAAAAGGCGTGGCGCGGGTGCAAATCGAGTATCCCGATGTGCGTGAAGTCATCGATTTGGTACACGCCGCGGGTGGCGTGGCGGTGCTGGCGCATCCGTATACATACGACAGCATTGATTTGATGCACGCATTGGTGGAAGAAAATTTGCTGGACGGTATTGAAACCGACCACCATTCTCACACCGATGAGCAAAAAGAAACGTTGCGTGCGTTTGCGAGAGAGCATAACCTGCTTATCACCGGCGGCTCGGATTTTCACGGTATGTATGGCGCAACCGTTCGCGCGGTGGGCAGTACCACGGTAGAAGACGAAGCGCTTGCCGCTTTGATGGCTTATAAACGCGCCTGAAAGGAAACGATATGACGCATCATTTTCGTACACGCGGTACTTGTTCGCGTGAAATTACGTTCGATATCGAAGACGGCAAACTGCAAAACGTGCGGTTTTTAGGTGGCTGTAACGGCAATACCAAGGGCATCACTGCACTCGTAGAGGGTATGGACGTCACCGAGGTTGTCAAACGGCTCAAAGGCATTGACTGTAACGGTAGAGGCACCTCCTGCCCCGACCAACTGGCTCATGCGGTGGAAGAGGCATTACAATAGAAAGGGGAATCACGCTATGTGCAATTTTGCAAATGACGAAGACATGAAAATTGTCGGTGAGGAGCAGGCCGTTTTGGTGGACGATACCGCGGAATGGCGTGCGCAAAAGGAGTGCGGCAATATTGAGCGCGCACACCGTTTGGGCAAAAATCTCGCACAACAGTTACTCACTTTGCAAAACGACGACCCCGCCAAACAGTTGCAACAACAGATGTTGTTTGCATTTACCGCAGACTTTGTCGGTAATTTATTGGTGACTGACAGCTTGCTTGCACAAACCGCGCGCGGTACGTTTTTTGCGCGATTGCGGGATTTGTTACCCGATTTTGAAATCACCATGCACCGTCTGGGGGCGTTCACGTTTTACCGCATGGCTATCGACGGCAGTACGCTTAATGCGTTGCCGGCGGGCAAAGTAGGCGCGGTATATGCCGCTTTGTGCGGAAACGCCGAGGACGCCGCCACCGAGCAAGAGGGCGCAATGTTGTTCATTGAATACGCCAAACGCTTGCAAGAAACGGTGTCGATGGTGGATTTCCAGCGTATATAAAAAGAAAAAAGTCCGTTTTGTACTGCAAAACGGACTTTTGTTTGTGAGGTGAAAGCATGCAGTTACCGCGACGGTTTTTAGAAAGAATGGAACTTTTGCTTGGGGACAAGTTTCAATGCTTTTTGGAAAGTTACGATTTACCGCTGCGCCGCGGCGTGCGTGTCAATACGCTCAAACTGTCATCGGAAAAATTGTGTGAGCAGTTCCCCGCCCCGCTGACAGCGGCGCCGTTTGCCCAAAACAGTTTCTATCTCGACACCCCGCACAAAGCGGGTAGTGACCCGCTGTTTCACGCGGGTGCTTACTATATGCAAGAACCGTCTGCCTCGTCGGCTGTGACGGTACTTAACCCGCAAAAGGGCGAAAAGATTTTGGATTTATGTGCCGCGCCCGGCGGTAAATCCACCCAAATCGCCGCTTTTTTGCAGGGAGAAGGCTTGCTGTGGTGCAACGAATACGTGAAAAAGCGCGCCCGCATCTTAGAACAAAATATCGAACGATGCGGTGTACGTAACGCGGTGGTGTCCAATGCCGCCGCCGCACAGTTGTCGCAAAACCTCTCCGGCTTTTTTGATGCGGTATTGGTGGATGCACCGTGTTCGGGTGAGGGGATGTTCCGCAAAGAACCCGACGCGCTCATCGGTTGGAGTGAAGAAAACGTCCGTATGTGCGCCGCGCGTCAGCGGGAGATTTTATCACACGCCGCTGACATGGTGCGTGCGGGAGGACGGTTGGTATATTCCACCTGTACGTTCGCACCCGAAGAAAATGAATGTACCGTAGCATGGCTGCTCGGACACCGCCCTGATTTGGAGCCGCTGGAAATTACGGTAGAGTTCGGTGAGACGGGATTTGCGTTTGACAGTGTAGCGTTGTTTGATGAGTCGGTGGAGGAGGGGAGATACACCCCCGCCGCCACCCGCCGCATTTTCCCTTACCACGGCGGCGAAGGGCATTTCATTGCCGCTTTCAAAAAGCGGGAGGATGCGATTTGCGGCGCACCCGCCAAATACGTGTATCCCCGGGCAGATGCGCTCATAAAACAAGCGCAAACGCTGTATGCCGATTGCTTTACCGACCAAATGTACGGCGTACCCGTACAGGTGGGAGAAACGGTGCGACTGTTGCCGCTTGACCTACCCGCCTTGAACGGTTGCGGTGTGGTATGCGCGGGCGTGGCGCTCGCCGAAATTAAAAAAGGACGTTTAGAACCGTCCCACGCCGTATTTGCCGCCGCTAACGCCTCTACTTGTCGACGGATACTCACGCTTTCCCTCGGGGACGCGGCGATGCGTGCATTTTTACGTGGCGAGGAAATCGCTTGTGACGGCGGAAACGGCTATACCGCCGTTTGTATCGGCGGCGCGGTTTGTGGGTTCGGAAAAGTGTCCGGCGGCAGATTGAAAAACCGCTATCCCAAGGGCTTGCGGCTGGTGCCTGTATAATTGTTGCCGAAAATGCGAAAAACACTTGCAAAATGCTGTAAAATCGGTTAAAATACAAGGTGGATATTTTCGGGCGGCGAATTTGTTTATTTTTTAACAATCCACCGCCCGCTTATAAAGAAAGGGAGTTGTGAAAATGAGTTATTTGAGCAAGAAAAACGTAGAAGATTTACAGGTCGCCGGCAAGCGCGTTTTGGTGCGTTGCGACTTTAACGTGCCGCTCAAAGCGGGTGTCATCACCGATGAAAACCGCATTGTTGCCGCTTTGCCGACTATTCAGTATTTGGTGAACAACGGCGCAAAGGTTATCCTTTGCTCTCACCTGGGCAAACCGAAGGGCGAACCCAAACCCGAATTATCCTTGGCGCCGGTGGCTGTCCGCCTGTCCGAGAAATTGGGAAAAGACGTTGTGTTTGCCGCTGACGACACCGTTGTGGGCGAAAACGCGAAAAAAGCGGTTGCCGCTATGCAGGACGGCGACGTGGTGCTGTTGCAGAACACCCGTTATCGCGCGGAAGAAACCAAAAACGGCGAAGCGTTCTCCAAAGAACTTGCTTCTCTTTGCGATTTGTTTGTCAACGATGCTTTCGGTGCGGCGCACCGTGCGCATTGCTCCACCGTGGGCGTGGCTTCCTATGTTGAAGAATCCGCTAACGGCTATTTGATGGCAAAAGAAGTGAAATACCTCGGTTCTGCTGTCAGCAATCCCGCTCGTCCGTTCGTCACCATCTTGGGCGGCGCAAAAGTTTCGGACAAACTGAACGTTATTGAAAATCTGCTGGGCGTTGCGGATACCCTCATCATCGGCGGCGGTATGGCGTATACCTTCCAGAAAGCGCTCGGTCATGAAATCGGCACTTCCCTTGTGGACGATGAGAAAATCGACTACTGCAAAGATATGCTCGCCCGTGCAAAAGAAAAGGGCGTCAAAATCTTGTTGCCGGTTGACTGTGTGATGACCAAAGACTTCCCCAACCCGATTGATGCACCGGTTGAAACCGCTGTATACAATGTCGGCGAATTGTCTGCTGAATTGATGGGTTTGGATATCGGTCCGAAGACCAGAGAATTGTTCGCGGAAGAAGTCAAGAACGCGAAAACCGTTATCTGGAACGGCCCGATGGGCGTGTTTGAGAATCCCTGCTTCGCAGAAGGCACTCTCGCGGTCGCAAAAGCGTTGGCGGATTCGGATGCCATCACCATCATCGGCGGCGGCGA
>JAZOCQ010000061.1:0-3158 GCA_045596565.1 Acutalibacteraceae bacterium | reverse complement strand
TGATGCTGCGGACAATATCCTCCGCGTCGTCTACATCCTTTTGGTTTTCAACAAATTGCCGCATCCACGCCAATTTTTCATCCAACGTATCACGCCTTTTAAGCCCCAGTTTATATTTCCAGTGTGCTGCAACACCATATTCTGCGGTATAATGCATTTCCCAAGTACGGATTTGTACCTCAAACGGAATTTTCTCCTTGCTGATAACGGTGGTATGCAACGATTGATACATATTGGGTTTAGGAGTGGAAATATAATCTTTAAAACGATTGGGCAACGGTCGGAACATATCGTGGATAATCCCCAGCACATTATAGCAATCATTAACACTGTCCACAATAATACGCACTGCATATACATCATAAATCTGCTCCAAGTTTTTACCCTGCATATACATTTTGCGATAAATACCGGGGATACTCTTGATACGACCGGACAAATGACACTGAATACCGTATTCCTCTAAATGTTTCATAATACGTTGCTGGATATCATTCAAAAATTCATCCCGCTCGTTACGGCACAAAGACAACGCTTCTTCGATTTCGTGGTATGCCATCGGGTCGAGAATATGCAATGATAAATCTTCAAGTTCTTCCTTAGCAGCGCGAATACCAAGTCTGTGTGCAAGCGGCGCGTAAATATCCATGGTTTCTCTGGCTTTATCGCGTTGCTTTTGCTCTTTCCAGCCTTCGCTGGTGCATATATTATGCAATCTATCCGCCAGCTTGATAATCATCACACGAATATCCTGCGACATAGCAAGCAACATTTTACGCACATTTTCTGCCTGTTGCTCTTCTTTGGTGGAAAAGGTCATTTTGGTAATTTTGGTGACACCGTCTACCAGTGCCGCAATATCCTCACCAAATTGTTTGCGCAACTGCTCCATTTCCACGCCGGTATCTTCTACCACATCGTGCAATAAAGCCGCAGAAATGGTTTCACTATCCATACCCATTTCCACAAGAATGGCGGCTACTGCTAACGGATGACATACATATTCCTCACCCGACGCGCGTCTTTGTCCTTCGTGCGCTTTGATAGCCACATCCATAGCACGCTCAATCAATTCCACGTCATACGAACGCTCGCTTTGCGCCATCAACGCTCTTAAATTTTCAACCGCCGACTCTTTTGTGCGCGGTATATTCATAGGCCCTACCTCATTTCAAAAATTGCCACAACGGCGTCAAAGTCAAATCGCTTTTTTCATCTGTGGGCAAAATTGTAATCTGTAACACATCCCCTGCATCTTTCACAGAACACAAACCCGCCTCGCGCCAGATTTCTATCAGAACACGCAAAGCCAGCATAGACATACCGGGTCGGTCCAATAAATGATGCAACTGTTCCAACGTACCTATAAACTCTTTGCGACGTACCAAATATCGGTATAGTGTACCCATTTCTTCACGCGACAATAACAATTTTTCCCCTGCGTCTTTTGTTTCACGACGCATAATCGCGTCAAAGCGGCGTGCCGTATTCAACAAAACCGTCTCCTCTGTATCGGCGTGTCGCATATCTTTCAGTAATATCGTAGTAGTCACAACGCCTTTATAAACATTGCGTTCCAGAGTTACCGCCAAATGGAAGAAATCGCCGCATCGAAGCGGGCAATCCTTATATGCAGAATGAAATTTCAGCACACTCAAACGGGTATTTCCTTTAGAAAAAGACAACCGTAAATGTTTATCTCCGCCCAGCGGGGTGATATTATCCAGTCGCATATCAAATAAACCGAATACCGGCGCGGGATTTCCGTTTCCAAGCGGCTCTAACGCCGCCAACGCACCCAACATTTCCACGCCGACAGAGGCAGGACGTAACTTCAAACTGATTTCCATAGTCGGGAACGGCATTTGCGGATATTTCGCAGCGGCATACGCGTTTATCTTTTCGCGAAATGCGGATATGTTGGCAACAGGTAAATGTACCCCTGCCGCCAATTCATGCCCACCGAAACCGGTAAGCGTATCCGCACAAGCCACCAAAGCATCAAACAAAGAGAACCCCGCAATACTACGGCCCGAACCGTTTGCCGTTTCGCCGTCAATCGACAGCAACACCGTGGGTTTCCCATACCGTTCAGTCAAACGCGCCGCCAATATGCCGATCACGCCGACATGCCAATTTTCCCCTGCCAAAACCAGCACTCTATCCGCTGTTTTTTCGGGATGCGCTTGCAAATCATCCTCAATTTCTTTTAAAATGTGCGCTTCAATCGTTTGACGTTGCACATTACAATCCTGTACCGCTTGTGCCAGTTCTACTGCGCGCTCATAGTCTTTTTCCAACAACAATTCTGCCGCCAAAGACGGGTCCTGCATACGTCCGGTCGCATTCAAACGCGGTGCCAACGTGAAAACCACGCGAGAGGCAGTTAAATCTTTATCCAAAACACCTGCTACCTGCGCTAAAGCCCGAATACCCGGTCTGCGCAAGTGGTTAAGTACATCCAAACCACGCCGTACCAACCCCCGCACCGTACCGGTTAAGGACATCACATCTGCGAGCATACCCAGCGCGAGCAAATCGCCGTATTCCTCTAAAACCGTAGTATCATCGCCTTCTAATGCACATACTAACAGAAATACGATGCCCACGCCCGCATAATTGGCACACCCACTTGAACAGTCCGCACGATGCGGATCTACCACCGCTACCGCTTTAGGCAAAACCGCCTGTGGCTGATGATGGTCGGTCACCACCACGTCTATCCCGAGAGAAGCGGCATAGGCGATTTCTTCCACAGCCGTAATACCATTGTCCACCGTAATGAGCAAGTCAATTTTTTTGTCCGCAAATTCGTCTATCAAGCCTTTATATAAGCCATAGCCATCTACTTCACGAGTGGGCAAACGATACTCAACCCTTGCCCCTTGTTGCTGTAAAAACGAATACAATAACACCGTAGACGTGATACCGTCCACATCATAATCGCCGTATATCATAATCCGCTCACCGTTATCGAGAGCAGTCGCGATACGCTCAACCGCAATATCCATATCTACCAAGCTAAACGGGTCATCCATTTCATCGCCCGTAAAAAACTTCTGATAGTTTGCAAGGCCGATGAATTCTTCTCTGGGACTGACCAAGCTGCGGATCTCAAAGAAGCTGTTGAAAATGTTTTCGATGAAGGGATAAAACAG
>JAZOCQ010000060.1:0-1963 GCA_045596565.1 Acutalibacteraceae bacterium | reverse complement strand
TGCACACGACGAGGTTTGGGCATACCCACCGGCATAAACAGCATATCGCCGTAACCCAGCAATTTTTCCGCGCCGCCCGCGTCCAGAATGGTGCGGGAGTCTACTGCGGATGCCACAGTCAGAGCCAAACGGCTGGGAATGTTTGCTTTAATCAAACCGGTAATGACATCCACCGACGGACGCTGAGTCGCAATAACCATATGCATACCCGCCGCACGCGCCATCTGCGCCAAACGAATGATAGAATCCTCCACCTCGTTCGCCGCCGCCATCATCAAGTCCGCTAACTCGTCAATGACAATCAAAATGCGCGGCATTTCTTTGAGTGTTTCACTCTTTTTGGCAAGTGTGTTATACGAATTCAAATCGCGCACGTTATTTTCCGCAAACATTTTATAACGATGCAACATTTCATTGACTGCCCAGCCTAATGCGCCCGCCGCTTTGCGCGGGTCGGTCACCACCGGAATAAGCAGGTGCGGAATGCCGTTATACACACCGAATTCCACCTGCTTGGGGTCAATGAGAATCATTTTTACTTCATCGGGGCGCGCGTGGTACAGTATCGACTGAATCATCGAATTGGTACACACCGACTTACCGGAACCGGTGGTACCTGCAATCAGCAAGTGCGGCATTTTCGCCAGATCAGCGAGCACCAGTTCGCCCTCGATATCCTTGCCGAGCGCCACCGTCAACTTGCTCTTAGAGGTGGAAAATGCCGTGGTGTCCAACAATTCCCGCAAACAAACGGTGTTG
This sequence comes from Acutalibacteraceae bacterium, assembly GCA_045596565.1. Lineage (GTDB taxonomy): Bacteria > Bacillota > Clostridia > Oscillospirales > Acutalibacteraceae > URNF01. The sequence goes on along the minus strand of JAZOCQ010000060.1, from coordinate 1,204 downwards.
CGCGCTTTGTTGGGCACCTCAATGCCCACCGCCGCCTTATTAGGGATAGGCGCTTCAATACGTACACCGGTAGTAGCAAGACGCAGCGCAATATCATCGGCAAGGCCGGTGATACGGCTGATTTTCACGCCCGCGCTGGGCTCCAATTCATACCGCGTCACTGCGGGACCGTGGGTAACGGCACTCATACGAGTAGAAATGCCGAAATCTTTCAAGGTACTGACTAATAATTCACCGTTGCGTTGCACCTCATCCACCGAAGCATTCCCACTTCCCGCTCGCGGCTCATCGAGTAAGGATAACGGCGGGAAACGATAGCCGTCGTCCTCCGGTTCCACTTCCAATTCCGCATGCGGTTTTTCGGATTTCTCGGCAGCATCGCCCTCCAAATCAGACGCTGCTTTTTTCAGTGTATCCAACGCCGTCTTATCGATAACGGCTTCGGTTTTACGACGAGTGCGTTTGGGTTTTTCCTCATACCCCTCACCCAAATCAATGTCAATCGAACCGCGGTGGCGGCGGGGCGGTTGTTGCGCCTCTTCCATCCGCTCAGCGGTTTGCGCAATCGCAGTTTCAATGGATTCCTTGGTCTTTTTCACTGGTTTCCAAGCGGTGCGGAACAACGCAAGAATGGTGGTGCCTGTCATCAGCATCAAAAACACAAATATCAAAAGCAGGATGATAATTTTTGCACCCACTCCGGGGAATAATTTGAGCATCGGATAACCAAGCAGAGTACCGAACGCACCACTACTCCATACACGAGTATAGCCGTCAACGTAACTTTCGGCGATACCTTTAAAGTAGTTGATGCCATCGGGATTAACAGCGAATATGTAAATAGCACTGTCCAGCATAGTAAGCAGTGCGGTGCACTGCCACAACTTGGTGCTGATACTGCCGATAGGTTTTTCCATCGCCGCAATCACGGCGATGTATCCCATTAAAATCGGCATTAAATATGCACCCACGCCGAACATACCGCGGAAGAAATAGTGCATCCACCGCCACAGGTTGTTGCCTTCCTCTCCCGGTATGCACACCATGCACATCACCAGTAATGCGACCGCAAACAAAATCACCGCCGCCGCTTGATGGCGCACACGGGGTTTTTCTTTACTTGCATTTTTTCTGCTTTTTTTGGTTGCCACTGCTATTCCTCCTTAGCCAAAGCATTTAAACTCGAATCAGATTTTGTGATACG
>JAZOCQ010000059.1:0-18158 GCA_045596565.1 Acutalibacteraceae bacterium | reverse complement strand
GGCCCCAACCACACCCTGCCCACCATGGGTACGGCGCGGTTTTCCAGCCCCTTGGGCGTTGACGATTTCGTGAAACGCTCGGCATATTCCTACTACACCCGCGACGCGTTGATGCAGGTAGCGGATAAGGTGGCGTATTTTGCCGAACGGGAAGGTCTTTCCGCTCATGCCCGTTCTGCTACGGTGCGAAAGGAGGGCTAAAGCGTGCGTTCGTTTTTGAATACCCGCTTTGCTGATTTAGAGGCCTATACCCCCGGCGAACAACCCCAAGACAAAGCGTATGTGAAACTTAACACCAACGAGTCTCCGTTCCCGCCGTCAGAGGGTGTGCTTAAAGCGGTGAACAGCGGGGAAGTGGCGAAACTGAATCTCTATCCCGACCCCGCTTGTAAAGTGCTGACCGAAGCGATGGCGAAACGGTTTGGCGTGGAAAAATCGCAGGTGTTTCTCACCAATGGCTCGGACGATATTCTCAATTTTTGTTTTATGGGCTTTTGTGACAAAGGTGCCGTATTCCCTGACATCACCTACGGCTTTTATGAGGTGTATGCCAATTTATACGGTATCCCTTATGAAACCAAACCGCTGGATGCACAGTTGCGGGTGACCCCCCAAGACTACTATAAAGCGGGCAAAACGGTGGTGCTTGCCAACCCCAACGCGCAAACGGGAGTTGCACTGCCGCTTGCCGATATCGAACGGATTGTGCAGCAAAATCCCGATAACCTCGTATTGATTGACGAAGCGTACGTGGATTTCGGCGGAGAAAGCGCGGTGCCGCTCACTGCAAAATATGATAATCTTTTGGTTTGCGGTACGTTTTCCAAATCCCGCAGTATGGCGGGCGCACGGTTGGGGTTTGCGATTGGTAATGCGGCTCTGATTGCCGATTTTAACAAACTGAAATATTCCACTAACCCCTATAATATCAACCGCTTAACCCAGTTGGCAGGCATAGCGGCGCTGCGTGACGACCCATATTATATGGACAACTGTAAAAAGATTATGGCGGTGCGGGAATACACCCGCAAAGAATTAGAAAAACGTAGCTTCACCGTCACCGATTCCACCGCCAATTTCTTGTTGGCGGCGAGTGACGAAATTGACGGCAAAACGCTGTATACATTCTTAAAAGAAAACGGTGTGCTGGTGCGGTATCTTGGGATGCCCCGCATCGAAAACTATAACCGCATCACCATCGGCACCAAACAACAAATGGATACGTTACTGGAAATGATTGATAAAGCATTGGAGGGAACGAAACATGCGTAACAGTGAGATTACCCGCAAAACCGCGGAAACTGACATCCGGCTGTCTTTGTGTCTGGACGGCAACGGGGAGAGTGCCATCAGCACAGGGGTCGGCTTTTTTGACCACATGCTGACCTTGTTTGTGAAACACGGACGGTTCGCGTTGTCAGTGAATTGCCAAGGTGACACGTATGTGGACGGTCATCACACGGTGGAGGACATCGGCATTGCACTGGGCAAAGCGTTTTGTGAAGCGCTTGGTGACAAACGCGGTATTTGTCGGTATGCTGACATCATTTTGCCGATGGACGAAGCACTGATTTTGGCGGCAGCGGACATTTCGGGCAGAGGGTATTTAGCACTGGACGCCGACATCCCCGCACAAAAAATCGGCGACTTTGACACCGAACTTGTACGCGAATTTTTATATGCGTTCGCACAAAACGCGGGTATTACCCTGCACGTGCGGAAACTGGCGGGTGTCAATTCCCATCACATTGTGGAAGGCGTTTTCAAAGCGCTGGGTCGCGTATTGCGTGCAGCGGTGGCAATTGACCCGCAACTGCAAGATGAAATTCCGTCTTCCAAGGGAGTTTTATAATGGTAGCGATTATTGATTACGGCGTGGGCAACCTGTTTTCTTTGCGCTCGTCTTTTGCCGCTATCGGCGAAAATGCGCAGGTCACTTGCGACCCCGACGTGCTGGCAAAAGCAGACAGAATCTTGTTGCCGGGGGTGGGCGCGTTTGCGGACGCGGCGCGTAAACTTGCCGCTTGCGGTATGGACGAAGCGGTGAAAGCCGCGCTCGCCGACGGTAAATACGTGATGGGTATTTGTCTGGGTATGCAACTGTTGTTCGAGAAAAGCCTTGAATATGGGGAACACAAAGGACTCGGTTTGTTAAATGGTGAGATTGTACCGCTCGAAGGGTACGTCCCCGCCACGATGAAAATTCCCCACATTGGTTGGAACGCTTTGCGTTTCGAGGGTGAAAAAGACCCGCTCTTTCGCTATTTGCAAGAGGGCGACCACGTGTATTTCGTGCACTCGTACTACGCCCGCAATTGCGCGGACAGTTTGATTGCCTCTACCGACTACGGCGCACCCGTCACCGCGGCGGTGCGCAAGGATAACCTGATGGGCTGTCAGTTCCACCCCGAAAAAAGTGGACGTACCGGTTTGGCAATCCTCAAAGCATTTTGTGAATTATAAGGTGATAAAACTATGCATATTTTTCCCGCGATTGATATTATCGGCGGCAAAGCGGTGCGCCTGTTCAAAGGTGACTACGCCCAAATGACCGTCTACCACGACGACCCACTGGAAGTGGCGAAATCGTTTGCACGCGACGGCGCGAAATTTATACATTTAGTAGATTTAGAGGGCGCTAAAACAGGCGGTACACCCAATATGGACACCATTCGCCGTATTGCACGGGAGACCGAGTTGTTTACTGAGGTGGGCGGCGGTATCCGCGATATGCAGACGGTGCAAGCGTATCTGGAAAACGGCGTGGACCGTGTGATTTTGGGTACGGCGGCGGTGACCGACGAGACGTTTTTGCGTGAAGCGGTTAAAACCTACGGCGAGAAAATTGCGGTGGGCATCGATTTGAAAGACGGTTTCGTGGCGATTAAAGGTTGGACCGAACAATCCGCATACAGCGGCGAAGCGTGTTTTGAAAAAATGCAGGCACTGGGTGTCAAAACGGCGATTTGCACCGACATTTCCCGCGACGGTGCGATGCAAGGCACCAATTTGAAATTATACGAACGGTTGCAACAAACCTTCAAAGTGGATATCATCGCTTCGGGCGGTGTGTCGTCGCTGGAAGACGTTGCGGCACTGCGTGAGATGGGCGTGTACGGCGCCATTATCGGCAAAGCGTACTATACCGGTGCGATTGCACTTGCGCGCGCGATTGAGGTGGCGAAATGATAACGAAACGCATTATTCCCTGTCTGGATATCAAAGACGGCAGGGTGGTCAAAGGCACCAATTTCGAGGGGCTCAAAGACGTCTCCTCGCCGGTGGAACTGGCGTCGTATTACAGCGAGGTCGGTGCGGATGAATTGGTGTTTTACGATATCACCGCGTCGGCGGAGGGTAGAGCGCTGTTCACCGATATTTTGTGTGAGGCAGCGAAAAAAGTGTTTATTCCTCTGACCGTCGGCGGCGGTATCAATACGGTGGAAGATTTTGACCGCGTGCTCAAATGCGGCGCGGATAAAGTGTCGGTCAATTCGGGTGCGATTCGCAATCCCGCGTTGATTGAACAGGCCGCCAAACGATACGGCGACCAGTGCGTGGTGCTGTCGGTGGACGTGAAAAGAGTGGACGGCGTGTTTCGCGTGTTCGCCAAAGGCGGCAGAGAAAACACAGGACTGGAAGCCATCCAATGGATACGCCGCTGCGTCGGTATGGGCGCGGGCGAAGTGGTGGTCAATTCCATTGACACCGATGGCGTGAAAAACGGTTTTGACATTGAGATGTTGGATGCCGTGTTGCGCGCGGTGGACGTGCCTGTGATTGCGTCGGGCGGTGCGGGCAGTGCCGCACATTTTGTGGAATTGTTTAAAAAGTTACCTACCGTTGACGCAGGCTTGGCGGCTTCGGTGTTCCATTTCGGTGAGGTGCCGATTCCCGCTTTGAAAGAAACTTTGCGGCAAAACGGCGTTGTGGTAAGGAGTGTAGCAAAATGATAGAAATTAACGGATTGAAATTTGATGCAAACGGCTTAATCCCCGCGGTGGTGGTGGACAGCATTTCCAAAAAGGTGCTGACCGTGGCATACATGAACGAGGAAAGTTTGCGTATTTCCATTGCGGAAGGCCGCACCTGTTTTTGGTCCCGTTCCCGCGGGGAATTGTGGCGCAAAGGCGAAACGGCGGGCAACGTGCAACGCATCGTGCGTTTTACCGCCGATTGCGATAAAGATGCGCTGACGGTGGTAGTGGAAAAGGACGGCCCCGCGTGTCATACAGGGGAGGAGTCTTGCTTCTTTAATCCCGTGTATCAAAGCGAAGCGTTGCAGGAATTTTCGTTAGAGGATTTGTATGCCCTGCTCAAAGGACGGCAAGCGGATTTGCCCGAAGGTTCTTACACCACCTATCTGTTCCAAAAGGGCAGAGACAAAATCCTCAAAAAAGTGGGCGAGGAATGTACCGAAGTGATTATCGGCGCAAAAAGCGACGATAAAAAGGAAACGGTATATGAGATCGCCGACCTTGCGTATCACGTGATGGTGCTGATGGTGGAAATGGGTATTTCGGTGGAGGACGTACACAGAGAACTCGCCTCCCGCCATATCATTGACCATAAGGTAAAACAGGAAAAAATGGTTTGAGTCGGCAAGTTTTCCCTGCACTCAAAAGAAAGGAACCGTGATGTCTGCTTTTTTGGAAACGTATCACGTGCACACCGCGTTTTGTGACGGCAAAAACACGGTGGAGGAAATGGCCGCCGCCGCTTTTGCCCAAGGCGTGAAAATTCTCGGTTTTTCGGGACACAGTTATATCCCCGCGGTGGGCGAATACGGCATGGATGCAAAAAAAGAGCGTGCCTACATTGAGGCTGTGCAAAAAGTCAAAACGCAATATAGCGGACAGATGGATATTCTGTGCGGCATGGAGATGGACGCGTTTTCGGAGAAACCGCAACACAAGTATGACTATATCATCGGCTCGGTGCATTGCATTCCTACGAAAAACGGTCTTATGGACGTGGACAACGGTGCAGCCTTGCAACGAAAAACGGTGGATACTTGTTTTGGTGGGGATTTTTATGCCTACACCCGCGCGTATTTCGAGCAGGTGGCCTTGGTGCGGGACAAAACCGATTGCACCGTTATCGGGCATTTTGATTTGGTGGCAAAGTATAACGAAAAAGCGCACTTTTTCGATGAAAGTGATAAGCGGTATTTGCAACCCGCGTTTGCGGCAATCGCCGCGTTGTGCGAAAAAGGGGATGCCGTGTTCGAAATCAACACGGGTGCTATCCCACGCGGCGCACGTAACACACCGTACCCGATTTTGCCGTTTTTAAAGGAAATTCGTGCCCACGGCGGTCGCATTTTGTTTTCGGCGGATGCACACCGTGCGGATACGTTGCTTTTTGGCGGCGAACAAATGAGAGAACTCGCCAAAGCGGCGGGTTTCAACGCCCGCGTGATACTGTTGTCGAGCGGAGAATTGCAGGAATTGGAAATATAACGAGAGAAAAAGACGCCAAAGCGTCTTTTTCTTTTATATTTAAAAATTTCCTATAAAAAGTATAAAAAATATGTCGATAACACTGGTAATTTTCAAAAGAATTTGCTATACTGTACGGTGGAGTATGCTGTAGGCATACGAAAGACAAGGAGGAAAGGCATTATGCAGAAAAAAATCAGCACTTTGCCCTTCAAGGGCACACCTGAACAAGCTGCTGCACTGCAAAAAATCATCGACGCAAACAAGCATGACAAAAGTCGTTTGATGGGTGTAATGCAGGAGGCACAAGGCATTTACGGTTATTTGCCGATTGAAGTGCAACAAATGATTGCCGATGGAATGGACGTTCCGTTGGAAAAGGTTTACGGCGTGGCGACTTTCTATGCGCAGTTCTCGCTGTCTCCCAAAGGCGAATACACCATTTCGGTGTGCTTGGGTACGGCTTGCTACGTCAAAGGTTCCGGCGACTTGTTTGACAAAATTTCCGAAATTCTCGGTATCGGCGCAGACGAATGTACCGCTGACGGTAAATTCTCGCTGACTGCTTGCCGTTGTATCGGCGCTTGCGGTCTGGCTCCCGTTCTCACCGTCAACGACGAAGTGTACGGTCGTTTGGGTGTAGACGACGTGCCCGGTATTCTTGCCAAATACGGCGCGTAAATCTCATAAAAAGGAAGCTGCCTTATGAAAATTTGTACCATCAAAGAATTGTTGGACGCTAAAGTGTTGGTCGGCGAGGATTCGCTGGGCAAACACGTGTATTCCGCTTGCGGCAGTGATATGATGAGCGACGTGCTCGCGTACGTGAAAGACCAAGCGGTGTTGCTTACCGGTCTTGTCAATTCGCAGGTCATTCGCACCGCGGAGATGATGGATATGGTGTGCATTGTGTTCGTGCGTTCCAAACAACCCACTGCGGAAATGCTGGAACTGGCGAGGGAAAGCGGCATCGTACTGCTTGCTACCGACAAGCGGATGTATGAAGCTTGCGGTATTTTGTTTGCCAACGGTTTGGTGGGCAACAAAGTGAAAAAGGAGCAAGGCGTATGAGTGAAGTGCTGTCCTTCCATTTTAAGGTGGATGGCGGGGACTTTACTTCTGCGGGACAGGCGAGTGTGCAGATAAAGAAAAATCTGCGCCAACTCGGTTTGCCGCCGGAGGTCATTCGCCGTGTATCCATCGCGATGTACGAAGGCGAAATCAATATGGTTATCCACGCGCACGGCGGAGACGCTGAGGTGCGGGTGGCGGAGGAGTACATTGAAATTGTGCTCACCGATAACGGTCCGGGCATTGCAGACGTTGAACAGGCAATGCAAGCGGGCTTTTCCACCGCCACCGAAACGGTGCGTTCGTTGGGGTTTGGCGCGGGTATGGGCTTGCCCAATATGAAGCGCTATACCGACAGTATGGAAATTGAATCGACGGTCGGTGTCGGCACCCGTATCACCATGCGGGTAAACTTGTTCTAAAAGAGGGGGGTTCCCTTTGCATACATACGAACATTCGGTGCACCTTGATGCGCAAAAATGTACCGGCTGTACCACTTGTTTGCGGCATTGTCCCACCGAAGCCATTCGGGTGCGGGACGGCAAAGCGGTGATTAACCAAGCCAGATGCATTGATTGCGGTGAGTGTATCCGCGTATGCCCGCAAAACGCCAAAAAAGCGGTGTGCAGCACCTTGGAATCCATGCAAGGATTTCGGTACAAGATTGCACTGCCCGCTCCCGCGCTTTACGGACAGTTTGACAATCTCGACGACGTCGATTACGTATTGAACGGACTGCTACGCATCGGGTTTGACGACGTGTATGAAGTGTCGGGTGCGGCGGAGTTGGTTTCGGGATACACCCGCGTGTATATGGGTATCGACGGCATCAAAAAGCCATTGATTTCCACCGCGTGTCCTGTGATAGCGCGTTTGATAGCGTTGCGTTTTCCGTCTTTGGCGGAAAATGAAATCCACATACTGCCGCCGATGGAAATCGCGGCAAAATGTGCCAGAGAACGCGCGCTGAAAAACCACCCCGAATTGAGGCCCGAGGACATTGGCGTGTGTTTTATCAGTCCGTGTCCCGCCAAAGCCAGTTACGTGAAAAACGGGTTTGGCGATTATAAAAGTCAGGTGGACGCGGTGGTGTCCATCAGCGACATTTACTTTAAACTGATTAATGAAATGCACCGCGAGGAAAACCCCTTGGAACTTTCCCATTCGGGTATGATTGGCATTGGCTGGGCGGCGTCGGGTGGTGAAGCATCGGCGTTGTTCAATGATAGCTATCTGGCGGCGGACGGCATTGATAATGTCATTCGCGTGCTGGACCAGATTGAAAACGGCAACATTCCGCAACTGGAATTTGTGGAACTCAACGCTTGCGCGGGCGGTTGTGTCGGCGGCGTACTCACGGTGCAAAATCCGTTTATCGCCAAAGCGCGTCTGCAGAACCTGCGTCGGTATCTGCCGGTTTCGCAAAATCTTCTGCCCGCCAATGAACAGTATATCCCGATGCACTATTTCTTTGACGAATTTCCCAGCTACCAACCCATTTCGCAGTTAGGGGACAGCGTGGCGCAGTCGATGCGGATGCTGTCAGATATCCAAGCCTTGCGAAACACCCTCCCCGGACTGGATTGCGGCGCCTGTGGTTCGCCGACCTGTCGTGCGTTTGCGGAGGACGTGGTCAAGGGGACGGTTTCCCCTGACGGTTGCGTGGTGAAAAAGTGAGAGGTGAGCCGAATTGACGGTAAAAGAATTGGCGGCGGCTTGTGATTTGCAAGCGATTGTCCTGCCGGACGGTGACCGCGAAATCACCGGCGTGTATATCGGCGACCTGCTCAGTTGGGTGATGGGCCGTGCCGCACAAGGCGACGCGTGGCTCACCATTATGTCCAATCAAAATATCGTGGCGGTAGCGACGCTCACGGATACGGCGTGCGTGATTCTCACCGAAGGCGTGACACCCGACGAGGGCGTGGCGACGTTGGCAGAAGCGAAAGGTATCAACCTGTTGCAAAGTGATAAGAGCAGTTACCAAACGGCGAAAATGCTCGCCGACAAGTTGTGAGCCGCTATTATTACGACCTGCACATTCATTCGTGTTTGTCGCCTTGCGGGGACAACGAGTCCACCCCGCACAACATTGCGGGCATGGCGACGCTTAACGGATTGGGGCTGGTCGCACTCACCGACCATAATACGTGTCAAAACTGTCCCGCGTTTTTCGCGGCGGCGAAGATGCATGGTATCGTACCGGTCGCGGGAATGGAACTGACCACCGCGGAGGATATCCACATGGTGTGTTTGTTCCCGACACTGGACACGGCGATGGCGTTTGACAAAGAAATTGCCACCCGTCGTATTTTGGTGCCCAACCGCGAAGATATTTTCGGTGAACAGTTGGTGATAGACGAGGCGGAAACCGTTGTGGCAAAAGAACCGCATCTACTATCCAACGCTACCACGGTGACACTGGAAGAAAGTTTACCGCTTGCCCGCAAATTCGGCGGTGTGTGCTATCCTGCACACATCGACCGTGAAGCAAACGGCATTTGCGCCGTGCTGGGCAGTTTGCCGCCGGATATACCGTTCACATGTGTGGAACTGCATAACGGCGAGCGGGAGCAAGAGTTTTTACCGCAACTGCCCAAAGGTTGCCGCGTGGTCACGAGTTCGGATGCGCACGTGTTGTGGGATATCCGAGAAGCGGGCGCCTTTTTGGAAATTGAGGATGAACCGTACAGCAGTCAGTTGGTGCGGGACAAACTCATGCGTATGTTGGGAGGTGCCACGTGAAAGAACTGTCCTTGAATATTTTGGACGTGGCGGAAAATTCGGTCAAAGCGGGGGCAACGCTTACCGAAATTTTGCTCACCGAACAGGGAAACGTGCTCACCCTTCAAATCAAAGACGACGGTTGCGGTATGGACGCACAAACGGTGCAAAACGTCACCGATCCGTTTTATACCACCCGCACTACCCGCCCTGTCGGGTTGGGGTTGCCGCTGTTAAAATTGGCGGCGGAGCAAACGGGTGGTACGCTCACGGTGCAGTCAAAGGATAAAGAAACCTATCCCGAAAGCCACGGTACGGTGCTGAAAGCGACCTTTCACACCGACCATATCGATTGTGTACCCTTGGGGGACATCCCCGCCACCGTGATGACGCTGGTGCAAGGGCATCCCGATACGGATTTTCTCTTTTGCCATGAGCGGGAGGGAAAAGAGCCCATTCGGTTACACACCAAAGAATTGCGCGACGTTTTAGACGACGTCCCGCTTAACAGTTTTGAGGTACTTACTTGGATAAAAGACTATTTACGCGAAGCGTATGGTCTGTAATATAAACATGTAATTCCAATGTGAAAGGAAGATATGTATGAAATCATTAGCAGAACTTCAAGCCATCAAAGAAAAGATGCAAGCCAAAGTCGCGTTGCGTGACGGCTCCAGCGAAAAACGCGTGGTGGTCGGTATGGCTACTTGCGGTATCGCGGCGGGCGCACGTCCTGTGCTCAATGCATTTGTTGAGCAGGTGAATGCGGCGGGTCTTGCTGGCAGTGTCACCGTCACCCAGACAGGTTGCTGCGGCCTTTGCGAGTACGAGCCGATTGTGGACGTGTACGAAGCGGGCAAAGAGAAAGTCACCTACGTGAAAATGAGCCCCGACAAAGTGGCGCGCGTGGTGGAAGAGCATCTCAAAGGCGGCAAGGTTGTCGCAGAATATATCAAAGCATAAACTGAGGAGGTAATAGTATGATTAGAGCCCATGTTCTTATCTGCGGCGGTACCGGTTGTACCTCCTCAGGTAGCAACAAAATCCAAGAGGCATTTGCCACCGCTTTGGAGGCGAACGGTCTTACGGATGAAGTCAAAATCGTGCAGACCGGTTGTTTCGGTCTTTGCGAACTGGGTCCGGTTGTGATTGTGCATCCCGACGGCACGTTTTACAGCCGCGTGACCCCCGAAGACGTTGAGGAAATCGTTTCTGAGCATCTGCTCAAAGGCCGTCTGGTGGAGAGATTGGTATATAACGATACCGGTTCCGACGCACCTGTCGAAGGCAACGTTTCCTTGAACGACACCGCGTTCTACAAAACCCAGAACCGCGTGGTGCTGCGTAACTGCGGTGTGATTAACCCCGAAAGCATCGAAGAATATATCGCCATGGACGGTTATGCCGCTTTGGGCAAGGTGCTCACCGAAATGACACCCGACGACGTCATTCAGGTTGTCACCGATTCCGGCTTGCGTGGCCGTGGCGGCGGCGGTTTCCCGACCGGTCGCAAATGGGCGCTCACCGCTCCCAACAAAGCCGACCAGAAATACGTTGTGTGTAACGCTGACGAAGGCGACCCCGGTGCATTTATGGACCGTTCCGTTTTGGAAGGCGACCCCCACTCTCTGATTGAAGCCATGATTATCGCGGGCTACGCGATTGGCGCGACCGAAGGTTACGTCTATGTGCGTGCGGAATATCCGATTGCGGTTTCCCGCTTGCAGATTGCTATCGACCAAGCCAGAGAATACGGTTTGCTGGGCAAAAACATCTTCGGTTCCGGCTTTGACTTTGATTTATTCATCCGTCTGGGTGCCGGCGCATTCGTGTGCGGTGAAGAAACCGCTTTGATGACCTCTATCGAGGGCAACCGCGGCGAACCCCGTCCCCGCCCGCCGTATCCGGCTGTTAAGGGTCTGTACGGCAAACCCACCGTTGAAAACAACGTGGAAACCTTTGCCAACATCCCGCAGATTATCCTGCGCGGTGCGGATTGGTTTGCTTCCATGGGTACCGAGAAATCCAAAGGCACCAAAGTTTTCGCTTTGGGCGGCAAAATCAAACATACCGGCTTGGTGGAAATCCCGATGGGTACCACCTTGCGTGAAATCATCCACGATATCGGCGGCGGTATCCCCAACGGCAAACAGTTCAAAGCTGCACAAACCGGCGGCCCGTCCGGCGGCTGTATCCCCGCTGACCTGATTGACACCCCTGTTGACTACGATAACCTCACTGCTATCGGCTGTATGATGGGTTCGGGCGGCTTGATTGTTATGGACGAAGACACCTGTATGGTGGACATGGCGAAATTCTTCCTCGAATTCACCGTGGACGAGTCCTGCGGCAAATGTACGCCTTGCCGTGTCGGCACCAAACGTTTGCTCGAAATGCTTGAAAAAATCACCGACGGCAACGGTACGCTGGAAGACATCGACGAGTTGGAAAAACTCTGCGTATACATCAAAGAAAACTCGCTGTGCGGTTTAGGTCAGACGGCTCCCAACCCCGTGCTTTCCACTCTGCGTTTCTTCCGCGACGAGTATGTCGCACACGTGGTGGATAAGAAATGTCCCGCGGGCGTGTGTAAGAACCTGCTTTCTTTCGTTATCGACCAAGAAAAATGTATCGGTTGCGGTATGTGCGCACGTCAGTGCCCCGCGGATGCTATCCACAAAACCGATTACACCGCACCCGGTCATAAATTACCCAGCCTTGCGATTGACACTGAAAAGTGCGTGAAATGCGGCGCTTGCGTCGGCACTTGTAAGTTCAAGGCTATCAGTAAACAGTAAGAAAGGAGCTGACGCAAAATGGATATGGTTAATGTAAAAGTAAACGGCATTGCTGTCAGCGTGCCCAAGGGTTCGAGCATTCTGGAAGCCGCCCGCGTGGCAGGCGTGGATATTCCCACCCTTTGTTTCTTGAAAGATATCAACGAAATCGGCGCTTGCCGCATCTGCGTGGTGGAAGCCACCGGTGCGCGCGGCTTGGTGACCGCTTGCGTGTACCCCGTTGCAGAGGGTATGGAAATCAGCACCAACACCGAAAAAGTGCGTAAAGCACGTAAAACCACGCTGGAACTCATTTTGTCCACCCATGAGAAAAAATGTTTGTCCTGCGTGCGTTCCACCAACTGCGAATTGCAGAAAATGTGTCTTGATTACGGCGTAGAGGATAACGGCAAATACGACGGTTTCCGCCGTGAGTTTGCGATTGACGCTTCCGCACCGCACATGATTCGTGATAACAACAAATGTATCTTGTGCCGTCGTTGCGTTGCGGCTTGCCAACAGCAGTTTGTATCGGTTATCGGCGCGAATGAACGCGGTATTGATACCCATATTGCTTGTGCGTTCGAAAAACCGTTGGCAGAAGTGCCCTGCGTGTCCTGCGGTCAGTGCATCAACGTCTGCCCGACCGGTGCTTTGGCGGAAAAAGACAACACCGAAGAGGTGTGGGCGGCATTGTCCGACCCCGATAAAGTGGTGATGGTGCAAACTGCGCCCGCCGTGCGTGCCGCTATCGGCGAAGCGTTCGGTCTGCCGATTGGCACCAACGCCGAAGGCAAAATGGTTGCGGCTCTGCGCCGCCTCGGCTTTGACAAGGTGTTCGACACCAACTTTGCTGCCGATATGACCATCGTGGAAGAAGCCACCGAATTGCTCGACCGCGTGCAAAACGGCGGTGTGTTGCCGATGATTACCTCTTGCTCGCCCGGTTGGGTTAAATTTGCAGAGCTGTATTATCCTGAGCAACTGAAAAACCTCTCCACCTGCAAATCTCCCCAACAGATGTTTGGCGCGATTCTCAAAACCTACTATGCGGAGAAACACGGCATCGACCCGAAAAACATTGTGTCGGTTTCGGTGATGCCCTGTACCGCAAAGAAATTCGAAATCGGTCGTGAGGACGAAGCTGCTGCCGGTGTGCCGGACGTGGATATCTCCATCACGACGAGAGAACTTGCTCGCATGATTGAGCGTGCAGGCTTGCGCTTCACCGCTCTGCCGGACGAAGAATTTGATATGCCGCTCGGTGAAGACACCGGTGCTGCAGTCATCTTCGGTGCTACCGGCGGCGTTATGGAAGCGGCCTTACGTACCGCTAACGACGTGCTTACCGGTAAAGACAACGGCAACGTTGACTTTGAAGCAGTGCGTGGTATGGACGGCTTGAAAGAAGCCACCTATACCATCGCGGGCGCTGAAATCAAAGTCGCTGTTGCCAGCGGTTTGACGGCGGCGAACTACATCATGAGCAAAATCAAAGACGGCACTGCGCCGTGGACTTTTGTGGAAATTATGTGCTGCCCGGGCGGTTGTATCAACGGCGGCGGCCAACCGATTGTTCCCGCACAGGTGCGTAACTTTGAGGATTATCGTGAGAAACGCGCGAAAGTGCTGTATGACCAGGATAAAGGCATGGCACTGCGTAAATCCCACGAAAACCCGATGGTGAAAAAGGTGTACGAGGAGTATTTCGGCACGTTCGGCAGCCATAAGGCACACGAAATCCTGCATACTTCCTACGTTGCCCGCCCCCGCTTTAAATAAGCAATAAAAAAGAAGGTTTCACGAAAGTGAAACCTTCTTTTTTTATATTATTCTGCTAAATTGATAACCAATTTCCCTTTCTGCTTGGCGGATGAAACAAATTGATAAGCACCACCCCAATCGTGCTTGACGTAGGCGATAATACAATCGGCTTTTGAAACCATCCATTTGTTCCGAGCACTTATTGCATATTTGGGGTGGGTCGTTTCTAATGTTTCCGGGAAAACGGTAGGTGCTTTGGCAAAAAGTTCGTTTTGTTTATGCGGGAAATAAGCTAATACTACCGCAAAGTTTATGTTTTGAAATTCTTTTTTTAATTCTTTTAATACTTGTAATACAAGAGCATCGAAAGCACCTTGATGACCAACTAAAAAAATTTCTGTTTGTTGTTCGGTGATAAGGCGGATAATTTCGGCACGCAAGGAACCTTTTATATCAGGCGGGCAATCGCGGTGACCGAAGAAAGTACATACTTTTTTAGCCATATACAACCTCCTAATAGGCGATGTGTAGACTAATAGTATCATGTATCGCCTATAATGTCCACTAAAATCGTCTATTCTAAAAGAAAAAGGCGAGGAGGATGGGTATGAATACGATTACGGCAGTGCGCAATCGCATTTTAGAATTGTGTGGGGAACGCGATATTACCATCAATAAATTGGCAACAATATCGGCGGTATCACCGTCCAGTATTAAAAGTATTTTATACGGGAAAAGTCAAAACCCTAAATTGTTGACCATAAAAATGATTTGTGACGGACTGCATATTACGCTGGGTGAATTTTTTGACACCCCTGCTTTTGATGCATTAGAGCAAGAAATACAGTAAAATAAAAAAGCGAGTATCCTTTGGATACTCGCTTTTTGTGTAGTTTGTATTTATTCCATACAAATACGGAACAATTCTTTGACACGCTCGATGTCACCGTTTAAGTATACATACCCAAACAATGCCTCTAACCCTGTCGCGCGGTGATAATCGCGGTCGTTGCGGGGGGTGTGTGCGTTTCTGCCGCGGCGGAATACCGCCGCTTCCTTTTCGGTTAAGTGCGGCTCTAATTTATCCATCGCCGCAGATTGTGCTTCGGCACGTACCAATTTCACTGCCGCTTTATGCAGTTCACCCGCACTGCGATTGGCCTCACACACCAGCATTTCCCGCACCATCAGTTCATACACGCCGTCCCCTACCAAAGCAAGTGCTAAGGGGCTTAATTCGTGCGTATCCACGTTTTGTTCAAATAACCGAGCCATAGTATCACCTTAATACACAAATTCAAATTCGAAATCGTAGATGCTGACAGTGTCGCCTTCTTGCACACCCGCTTGTTCGAGAGCGGTGATAACACCCGCACTGCGCAATACGCGTTCAAAGTATTGCAGCGAATCGTCCTCGCTAAAATTGATGCCGCGCATCAGCTGTAACAGCCACGGCGCTTCCACGAAGAACACGCCGTCCTCGCACTGTATCTGCACCGAACGGTCGGCAAAACTTTCCGCATCGGGCAGGGTGACCGCTTCTGCTTCGAAACGGCGTACGGGCGGGAGTTGCTGTAAGGTATAGGCGCATTTTTTGATGAGTGCATCGGTACCGTGCGCAATCGCCGCCATCATCGGGAAATAGGGGAGTCCCCGCTTTTGCATCTCTGCTTCAAACGCCTCTAATTGTTCGTCGGTGGCAAGGTCGCACTTGTTACCCGCGACCAGCATCGGACGTTCGGCAAGTTCGGGACTGAACGCCGCAAGTTCGGCATTGATAGCGTCGAAATCGGCAATGGGGTCGCGCCCCTCACTGCCCGCCACGTCTACCACGTGTACGAGCAAACGGCAACGTTCAATATGCCGCAAAAAGTCGTGCCCAAGCCCCACGCCTTGCGCCGCGCCCTCGATGATGCCGGGGATATCCGCCATCACAAAGGAATTGCGTTCTTCCACTCGCACCACGCCGAGTACGGGGGTTAAGGTGGTGAAATGGTAGTTGGCGATTTGCGGTTTGGCTTCGCTGACCACCGAGATTAAAGATGATTTACCGACGTTGGGGAAACCGATAAGACCCACGTCTGCAAGCAATTTCAACTCCAACCGTAAGCGCTTGCTCTCGCCCGGCACACCGGGTTTGGCAAAACGCGGCACCTGGCGGGTGGGGGTTGCAAAATGGGCGTTGCCCCAGCCGCCTCTGCCGCCTTTTGCGGCAATAAACGGCTCGCCCACCGACATATCCGCCATCAATCTGCCGGTTTCGTCGTCATAGATGAGCGTGCCTTCGGGCACGGGAATAATTAAGTCTTCGCCTTTTTTGCCAAAACAACGGTTTTTGTTGCCGTTTTGACCGTTGCCCGCAACGTATTTGCGCTTATAGCGGAAATCCGACAGGGTATTCAGCCCCGTGTCCACCTGAAACACGATATTACCGCCGCGCCCGCCGTCTCCGCCGTCCGGACCACCCGATGCGACGAATTTTTCGCGGTGGAACGCAACAGCACCGTTCCCGCCGTCGCCTGCGCGCACTTGGATAGTGGCTATATCTACAAACATAATATCCTCCTTGGAGCAATCTGAATACAAAAACAGTATACCCTAAAAGAAATCGTATTGCAACAAAAATAAAAGCACCCGTGCAACACGGGTGCTTTTCATTCACGCAAACAGTGGATTATTGCTCCACAGCGTACACGCTCACGCGTTTGCGGTCTTTGCCCATGCGCTCGAAACGCACCAGACCGTCGATGGTCGCAAACAGCGTATCATCCGAACCGATGCCGACATTGTTGCCGGGGTGGATGTGGGTGCCGCGTTGACGCACCAAGATGTTGCCCGCGAGAACGAACTGACCGTCGGCGCGTTTGACGCCAAGGCGTTTGGACTCGGAATCACGGCCGTTCTTGGTAGAACCGACGCCTTTCTTATGAGCAAACAACTGAATGTTAATTTTTAACATGACTTACACCTCCGTTTTTAGTACCTGTATCCGTTTGGGATACTGTTCCTGCAAACCGTTCATGTGCAGGAGAAAACCTTCAAGAACTTTTTGGATGAAAGCATCCGTTTCGGTGAGAGAGAGGGACAGTTCGCCGTCATTGACGGTGATATCCGCTTTTGCGCCGCAAATTTCGGTCAACGTATTGGCCGTCATATACGCCGCGCTGGAAACCGCCGCACAAACGATGTCTTCTCCGCATTCTCCCGCGCCCGCGTGTCCTTTCACGGAAAATCCCGTTATCGACCCGCCGTCGCACCAAAACTGCGCCCGTATCATCGCTTTATGCCTTACTCGGCTTTGGGTTCTGCAGCCGCCTTCACCGGTTTCACGATTTCCATCGCTTCGATTTGTACCTTGGTGTAGGGCTGACGATGACCCAATTTACGACTGCTGCCTTTTTTCGGCTTGTAGGTGAAAACGGTGAGTTTCTTACCTTTGCCGTTTTTGAGAACCTTTGCGGTCACGACAGCGTCTTTCACATAGGGAGTACCAATCTTGAGGGTCTTGCCGTTATGCAGGGCAATTACCTGCTTGAACTCGACAGAGGCTTCCTCTGCGGCATCCAGCTTTTCGATGAACAGCACGTCGCCGTTCGCCACTTTATACTGCTTGCCGCCGGTTTCGATAATAGCGTACATTGGCTGTACCTGCCTTTTCTTTAGACTCGCTGCATAGGGCGGATTTGCATCACTTTAAAACCCCATAGCATGCGGCATCCCACAGTTTAACAGAAAACACAACCAAAGTCAAGCGTTTTTTTACTTTTTTTAACGCCATTCTATATATGGTATATATACTATAATAAGAAGCACTAACCGTTTGCGAGAGAGATGAGCTCGAACGGTGCATAATCGGGGTGCAGACACAGATGCAACCCCGCTGCGATGAGCTTGGCGGCGCGCAAAATAACCAAATCAATTTCCTTTGGGGTGACGATGAGATTGCGGGCGGCGGGGGAAAGGCGGATATCCTCGCCATTTGCACATTCCCCCGCAATTACCGCTGCATCCACCACGGTGGGCACGCCGATAGCGATAACGGGGATACCCAGCGTATCGCGGTTGAGTGGTGCGCGGCGGTTTCCCACCCCCGCACCGGGGGCGATGCCGGTGTCGGTTAACTGTACGGTACACCCTAATCGTTCAATACTGCGTGCAGTGAGCGCATCAATGCAAATCACAGCGGCGGGGCATAGGCGGTCACAAAGACCGCACACGATTTCACTGCTTTCCGCGCCGGTTTGTCCTAACACCCCCGGTGCTAAAACGGCGGTGGGACGTAGGTCGGTCAGTCCCACACTGCGCGCAAACTCCCCTTGGATATGGCGGGTAGCAAGGGTGAAATCGGCGGTGCGGGGACCCAGTGCATCGGGTGTGATGG
>JAZOCQ010000058.1:0-4167 GCA_045596565.1 Acutalibacteraceae bacterium | reverse complement strand
CGACATGGCTACGATCCGACTTGGCTTCTAGCAAATGGAAAACAAATTGTTACAGAAGAAGTTCTGAACATCCTTAACAGAAAGGGTATTTCTGTTTTATGTGAGTTTGTGGAACAGGGTGAATTCCCGGCTTCACTATATCCTAATACAACAAACACCATCAGAATCATTTGCGCAAAGCGCCCGGAGCAAGAATATGCTGTTGTTGTTGATGCTGCTCAACGGATAGGGAGAAAAGAGTGTATTCCTGTTGATAATTTTTCGAGCGGTGGTTTGGTGAGCCAGATTGATTTAAAAACCGGTACGCTTTCAGAAGCTGTTTCCGGTCATGGTAAGGATAAGATGGTTTGGTATACACATCATCCGGATACGGGTGATGTGATTAAAGGCAAGGTAATTCCCGGTTGGGAAAAATTAGTTAAAGAGATAGAGGAGCTTACCAATAAATTTCCTTATTTAAATTTTGTGGCGTGGGATGTGCTTCTCACCGGGGATGATTCATCCAGTTATTGTATAATAGAAGGAAATGCATCTTCAAGTGCTGATTTGTTGCAGATGAAAGAGGGAAAGTCGAACGGTGCTCTGGGGGAAATTTATCATGGTTATGGAATGAAGTAATATTATATTTATGGCTTTGGATGTATATAATTCGTGTTACTAAGTTCAAAACGCTCAAACAGCAAACCCGCTCACGAAAGTGAGCGGGTTTTTTATTTTTTATACGATGTATAAAAGGTTGCTGTTTACCCTCTTTTTATAACGCCGCAGGCGATTTTGGTGCCGGCGTTTCCGGAGGGCTGGGTGTGGAAATCATCCGCCATATCGTGGATAATCACGGTGCGGCCTATGATATCTGCAACACGGAAACGGTCTGTGAGTACCTGCATATACGAGCCTTTTCCGCACAGCATCAGCGGCGGTAGGTCGCCTGCGTGCTGGGGGTGCGGCTTGCCTTGCGGGTTATAATGCCCCCTGCTTTGAGAAAATCCTTCTCCATCGCAGGAAGTGCCTTCATGGATATGAAAACCGTAAAACCCGCTTTTGTTTTCCGGTAGTGCCGCTATATCGGCAATTACCAGTACACAGTTTCGCTTTTGAATGAATGTGACCTCTCCGCGTATAGGAGGAAGGTCGTTTGTGCCGTTCATGGAAGCAATCGCTTTGATGGTATCAAGAGCGGTATACATACAATCACCTCTATATAGGGATATGTGCAAATGCGAATTGTGTTACTGTGCCGGTTAGAGTGTTGAGATGGCTTTGGCGGTTTAGTGGGATTTATTGCTACGTTTTTTGCTAAAAAGAATTGAATGTGTGTTGCAAATGTGATATATTGGTTATAAGGAGGTGCGTGAAATGTTAGATTTTATACCTTTTTTTGTGCTCGTTTGTGCTTTGTGCGCGTTGATTTTTGCTGTTTTCAAATTTTACAGTGTGAAAAAAATGCCCGAAGGCACCGAAAAAATGGCTGCCATTTCCGCGAAAATTCGCAAAGGCGCCATGGCGTATCTCAAACGCCAATATAAAACCGTGGGTATCTTTTTTATTGTGATGGTCGTGGTACTTGTTGTGGTTGCGGCACTGGGTTATCTGCCGTATTTCGTACCGGTGGCGTTTTTGACCGGCGGTCTGTTCTCCGGCTTGTCCGGTTATGTTGGCATGAAAATCGCCACGTATGCCAATTCCCGTACCGCAAACGGTGCGCAGGAAGGCCTCAACAAAGGTCTCAAGATTGCTTTCTCGTCCGGCGTTGTTATGGGCATGACGGTGGTTGGATTGGGTCTGTTTGATATTAGCTTGTGGTTTATATTGCTCAAATACGTGTTCCAATTACCTGTTGAGCAAATCACTTCCACTATGCTTTCCTTTGGTATGGGCGCCAGCTCTATGGCATTGTTTGCGCGCGTGGGCGGTGGCATTTTCACCAAAGCGGCTGACGTAGGTGCTGATCTTGTGGGCAAAGTTGAAGCTGGTATTCCCGAAGATGACCCGCGCAATCCCGCTTGTATCGCGGATAACGTCGGTGATAACGTCGGCGATGTTGCCGGTATGGGCGCGGATTTGTACGAATCATATGTGGGTTCTATCATTTCCAGTGCCGCACTTGCTACGGCGGCGGGGTTGGGCATGAAAGGCGTTTTGCTGCCGATGCTCATTTCCGCAACCGGTATTTTGGCATCTATCATCTCCACCTTCTTTGTATCCACCAAAGAGGGTGCAAGTCAGAAAATGTTGCTTGGCTCTTTGCGCAAAGGCACTTATTCTGCGGCGGCTATCAATACGGTATTGGTTTTGGCAATGGTGTGGATGTTGTTCCCGTCTAATTTGGGCTTGTTTGCCGCTGTGATTTCGGGATTGCTCGCCGGTGTTTTAATTGGTTTCTTTACCGAGTATTACACCTCCGATTCGTATAAACCTACGCAAGAATTGTCCGGTTCGTCCGAAACCGGCAGTGCGACGGTGATTATTGATGGTATGGCACTTGGTATGCGTTCCACAGCCATTCCTGTTATTATTGTCGGCATTTGTATTATCGCCAGCTATTTCTTCGGAGGTGGTATGCAATCTTTCTCCGCCGGTTTGTACGGCGTTGGTTTATCTGCCGTGGGTATGTTGTCGACGCTCGCAATTACACTGGCAACCGATGCGTACGGTCCTGTTGCGGATAACGCGGGCGGTATTGCGGAAATGTCCGGCCTGCCCAAACAGGTAAGAGAACGCACCGATGCGTTGGATTCTTTGGGCAATACCACCGCCGCCACCGGCAAAGGCTTTGCCATTGGTTCTGCGGCGTTGACCGCACTTGCGCTGATTGTGTCCTATACCGATAAAATCACCGAAATTAAACCGGGTATTCTCAATTTGAGCGTGACAAATCCTGCTGTGTTGATTGGCTTATTAATCGGCGCGATGTTGCCGTTTTTGTTCTCTGCTATGACCATGCAGGCGGTGGGACGAGCCGCGCGCCAAGTCGTGGTTGAAGTGAGAAGACAGTTCCGTGAAATCACCGGATTGTTAGACGGCAAAGCGGAAGCGGATTATGAAAAATGCGTTGACATTTGCACCAAATCTTCTTTGAAAGAAATGATAGCGCCCGCTTCCCTTGGCATCTTAGCACCGATTTTGGTGGGCATCGTGCTTGGTTGTAACGGTGTTGTGGGTATGTTGACGGGTGCTTTGGTCAGTGGTTTCGTACTCGCTGTGATGATGTCTAATGCGGGCGGCGCTTGGGATAACGCCAAGAAATATATTGAGGCGGGAAACCATGGCGGAAAAGGCTCTAAGGGTCACAAGGCGGCAGTTGTGGGTGATACGGTAGGTGACCCCTTTAAAGATACCTCGGGTCCCTCTGTCAATATTCTCATCAAATTGTTGACCACCGTATCTATTGTGTTTGCTGCGTTGGTTGCTAACTATGGCGGCTTGGGTATTTTCTGAATGTAAATATAAAAACTACCGCACCATACGGTGCGGTAGTTTTTATACTCTTTTCAAATCGGTTATACTGTGATATGATAGGGGATAGAAATTTTTAACGGTAAGAAGGAAACGGTATGAAAAAATATTTACAGTTATTTTTTACCACCTTTAAAATTGGGTTGTTTACATTTGGCGGCGGGTATGCCATGATACCGTTGCTGGAAGCGGAATTGGTGGAGAAGAAAAAATGGTTAACCCATGATGAGTTTATGAATATTGTGGTGATTGCAGAATCTACCCCCGGCCCGATTGCTGTCAATTCCACCACCTATGTTGGCTATAAACTCGGCGGTGTGTTGGGCGCGGCTTTTTCTACGCTGGGTGTGGTGATGCCGTCTTTCATTATCATATATTGCATTTCTTTGTTTTTTGATGCTTTTATGCAGTTGCACCTCGTGGCGGCGGCATTTAAAGGTATTCAGGCTTGCGTCATCTACTTGATTTTGTCGGCGGGTATTAAAATGTTCAAAAAAATGCCTAAAAAACCGTTGCCGTTGACCTTGATGGTGTTGACGGCGGTTAGTATGATGGTGTTATCGTTATCTGCTGTCAAATTCTCTGCTATCTTTTATATCATTATCGGCGCGGTTGTAGGGCTGGTGGCATATCTTATCACTCTCCTTCGTAAAACCGAAAAGGAGGAAACGGTATGATATATTTGAAACTGTTTTTGACTTTTCTGGAAAT
>JAZOCQ010000057.1:0-1824 GCA_045596565.1 Acutalibacteraceae bacterium | reverse complement strand
TGTTGAACATTTCCACCGTATACGTACCCGTGACCGTGTCCATATCGAGATTTTTTTCTTTGACTTTGGTCAAGGTGTACGCACCTGCCATTAAGCGGATGAGCGCGGCGGGTGCGTGCACACCGTCCACGTCTTTTTCGTACAGAAAAATATCTTCGCGCTCATTACCGCCGAGAAACACCACGGCGGCGGCTGACGCTTGCACGGTCAAGTCCTCAGGTAACGTGTACGCCGCCGCACTTGGCGCCGCCATAACTGCCATACCTGCTAACACCCCAACCGCAAGGAGTAAGGAAAGTAATTTTTTACATCTCATATCTATCACCCATTACAAACCCAACGCGTTTTCAATGCGTAAGGCGTTGTCGGTAAGGTCACCGCCGTCACAGTCTACCGTTATATCGGCATACTGCTCGTAAAGCGGTGTCCGTTCCGCATAAATATCCGAAAGTGTTTGTCCCTGCCGCATTAAAATGCCGCGCGTTTCAAAATTGTTGACCCTTTTTGTCAGTTCGGCGAGCGGGACACGCAGATACACCACCTTGCCGATAGATCGCAGATGGCGCATCGCTTCCTTGCCGTATACCATACTGCCGCCGGTGGCAATCACGGTGCGCGTAGCGTCTATGGACGCGCCCACGCGGTTTTCCAGCGCGGCAAAATACGCTTCCCCGTCGTCCCGCAGAATTTCAAAAAGGCGTTTGCCCGCGGTTTCCTGTATCAGCAGATCCACGTCGGTATAGCGGTAGCCCAGCCGCTTGGCGAGCAACACGCCGACGGTGCTTTTACCGCATCCGGGCATACCGATAAGAATAATATTATCCATACAAACCTCACGAAACGATGTTTTTCATCCAGTTGCCGCGTTTTAACAGCCACGCGCCCAAGAAGCATTTAATGCAGTTTAGCGCTTCATACGCTACACACAGCCATACCACCGACACCGACGTATACCGCGACAGCAGGAAAATGACCGGCATAACACACACGTAGCTGACGCCGCAATCCATTAAAATGGTTACCAGCATATTGCCGCCCGAACGGATAGCGAAATAGGCGGAAAAAGCGTACGCTTGCAACGGGATACCGCAAGCGGTAACGATGATCATTTGTGTGGCAAGTGCTTTTACGGTGTCAGGGGTGTTGTACAGCATCGGGATGACCCCCGAAAAACCGCCGAACAACGCCGCCATGGCAAGAGATGCGACCACCGCAAACGCCAACAGCCGCGGATAGTCTGCTTTTACCTTTTTAAACTCGCCTGCACCGAGCAGTTGCCCTAAAATAATGCCTACGGCGATACCTACCGCCTGGTAGGATACCGAAAACAGATTGTTAAACGTCTGGGTGATGTTGGCGGCGGCGACTGCAGATAAGCCGCGGGTGGCGTAACATTGGTTTAAAAACGCCACCGACAGCGCCCACAACGCTTCGTTGCACATCAGCGGTACGCCTTTGGCGGACACACGCCCTACCAGTTTCAGCGGAATGTACAGCGAGCGTAACGCCCCCTTAATAAACGGGAACTGTTCACGGTGCTTTATGGTCCACACAACAACAATACCGAGTTCTACAAAACGGGAAAGGGCGGTAGCCGTTGCCGCGCCCACAACGCCGAGTGCGGGAAAACCGAGATTGCCGTAAATCAGCAACCAGTTAAACATCAGGTTTACCGACACGGCGATAATGCCCGCTTGCATCGGCAAAACGGTTTCGCCGCATTCGCGGAGTGTACCCGAAAAACATTGCGTCAATGCGAACGGCAAAAGACCTATCAGTATCACAAACAGATACCGTTTCGCCGCGGCGGCGGTTGCGGCAATG
>JAZOCQ010000056.1:0-1755 GCA_045596565.1 Acutalibacteraceae bacterium | reverse complement strand
TTTCGGCGTGACGGATGGTAACCACCGTTCCTTTTTCACCCGAAAGCGTCACAACAGGACGACCCGCAAAATTTTGCCCCAAGTCAAAGATAGCGGTTTCACCTTGTTTGAGGGTAAAGGTTTCACCATCAACATAGGTATTTTTTACTTTGATTTCACCGTATTGTGTATCTGCAACGGCATTTTCGATACTGTCATACACCGTAATACTTTGCGGGGTGCGTTCCAAATCGGTACGCACGCGCACAACGTCACCTGCAATGGCGGAAATAGCGCCCGTATAATTGGTTTTGACAACCGTTTCACGCCAATCGCTATCATCAAAATCATTATAGCGATAAGATACATCGGCAGTGGCATCGTACACTTCGCCTTGGTAAATATCACCCGTCACCACAGGACCTGCCCACGCGGCTTTCCACGTGTCATCGGTGCCTACAATCTGCGTGGAACCGTCTTCATACGTCAAAATAAGTTTCATGCGGAACGCAAATTTACGGGTGCCGCCGTATGCAATCTCACCGTCATACCAGCCGGCAGTCACCGTTGCAGCCAACGTATTATCGCCCTCCAACAGTTTGTCGGTGATAATATAAGTGGAATACAACACGCGCTCATTGGGCTTTGCGTAGCCCGGTTTAAGTTCATCCACAACCACCGTGCCATCCTGTTGTACGGTACCCACACGTTCACCGTTCAAATGCATATCATACACGCCCAGAGCGGTGGAATGCAAAACAGCGGATTTCAAATTCTTGCCTACCGTAAACTGTTTGCGATAAGTTTCGGCTCTATCACTGTCATTACAAGCAATAACACCCAGGTCCGCGGAAATTTGCAATACGCCGTCGCTGACAGTGCCTTGGGAGAACGGCGACGTTCCGTCATCGAAGTTGAAATCATATATCGTTTCACCCGCCGCATTGTCGGTGTAGTTCACCAATTTCAAATTGTCCATCGTGCCGACTTCACCCGTAGCAGAGCGGAAACCGACCACGCCAACCGTCACCGTAGGACCGCCGGAAACGGTAAAGGTGTTTGCCAATTGCCCATTTATGTAAGTTTTAAACGTGTCATTCGTGACTTCTACCGTAATATGCGCACCCGTCGTCTTAAATGTAGCGGCATTCACAAACGCCGTCACGTCCACACCCGTATACGCTTTAAAATAGGCAGAAGCACTGGATTTGTGGTGCGGATTTAACGTCACCGTATTTGCCGTTTCATCAATTTTAAACTGCCACATAAAGAAGTTGGAAGTGTCTGACATACTAAACACCAAACTCACAGCAGTCGATTGACAGGTAAGGTCTGCTTCCACCGTATAGTGCAAATTGTCAGCGCCCAAGCTCATCTGTATAAACTCAGAACCGCTCCAAGAATCGTTTTCAAACAAACCCAGCGTAAAAGCGGAAATGTCAGATTTGATAACGCCTCCACTCTTATTCCAGACTTTCACCATCCAATAATACGTAGTGGACTCCGTAAGGTCAGCACCGGCATATTGGATGTTAACGGAATTATCCGCACCCGTCTTTCCGGTATCCCACACAATTTCATCCAAATTTTCATCTTTCGCGACGATAATTCGGTAAGCGGTCTGTTTTTGACCGACAACATCCGACTGCATTTTCCAACCGAATGTCGGCCGTCTGGTATCAATGCCACACGGCTCCACGAGCGAATTGACTGTCAAGTCTGTAATCATAGTATCCCCCTTGGCTATCGCGTTACGCGCCAAAGCACCGACGGTGG
>JAZOCQ010000055.1:0-8991 GCA_045596565.1 Acutalibacteraceae bacterium | reverse complement strand
GGCGGCTTTTTGCAACGGAATTGCAGGCGGCAGGCGCAGGTTGCGGAACACGTCAACCGTGGGTATCAGTTGTATTTACAGCGTGAAAGCGCGTGGCAACGGTTATCCGAAATCCGCGCGGTCATTGCTGACCAGTTTGTTGGTATGGGGGACATACTGTCACAGCTTGGTGAACGGTTTGCTGTGGAAAAACGCGTAGATGCGGAGACGGCGGGGCGCATTGTTTCATTATGTGAAGATTTCGGTATGCCGGTAGCAGAGGCGGTATGCCTGTTGGACAGCCGTGACCGTTTAACGGTGGAATTGTTAGCGGAGGACGTCGGCGTGTGTCTGGACGGCGGCAGATGGTTTCGTGAACTGGAAATTTGTTGCGGCAGAGAGTTTGACCGTCCTGCTGTATTGGAAATGCAGGGCATGGTGAAAATCACCGTCACCGAACGTCCCCGCTTTCGTGCGGAAATCGGTGTTGCACAGCGTACTTGTGCGGGAGAAAAAATGTCGGGGGACGTGTGTGAACACTATGTGGACGGGGATAAGACGGTGTGTATTTTGAGTGACGGTATGGGCAGCGGCGGGCGCGCCGCAGTGGACGGCGCTATGGCGGCGGGCATTACGGCGCGGTTACTGCGCGCGGGATTGCAGCCGAAAACCGTGCTCAAAATGGTGAATACCGCTTTATTGGCAAAATCGGGGGATGAAAGCCTGACGACTTTGGACGTGCTGGAACTGGACGTATATACCGGCGCTGTGTGCGTATATAAGGCGGGCGCGGCTGCATCATTGCTGAAAAGCAACGGCAGAATTTCCCGCATTGCACCACCGTCAATGCCGGTGGGTATTTTACGGGACGCCGATTTTGAAGAGCATCGGGATGCGCTCAAAGACGGGGATGTTTTGGTGATGATGAGCGACGGTATGCTGTTTGACGGGGTGGCGTGGATAGAGGAATATCTGCGGGACAGTGCGGAGAATGCCGCCGATTTGGCGCAAGGGCTTTTGCAAGCGGCAGTGTCTAAACAGGGGGCAAATGCACACGCAGATGATATGACGGTGGCGGTAATTTGCGTGCGTACAATAAAAAATGAAAAAAAGTAAATTTTTTTCTTGACAAGCAGGGGGAGTTTGGGTATAATATGTCAAGTGTGATGCGAGCCATTAGCTCAGCCGGCAGAGCACTTGACTTTTAATCAAGGTGTCCGGAGTTCGAATCTCCGATGGCTCACCAAAAATCCTCGTTCTTTTTGAACGAGGATTTTTTTATTTTTGCAGTATTATTCGCGCCATTTATACGATTGTTCACTCTTTTGCATAAAGCTCTTAAAACGTTAAATTTAATCTTGCAAATAATGAAAATATATGGTAATTTATACATGTATACTTATATGCATTTTCAATCTATTCTAACATAAGAGAGGAGATTTTTTGTGCGAAACATAAGAGTATGGAAATCTATAGGAGCGGTTGTCGTGGCATTGGCACTGTTGACAGGTGTGTTCGCTGCGACGGGCATGCTGTTCGGCCAAGCCGAAATAGTTGAGGCGCCGCCCGAAAAATTTGTTGCCGATTTTTCGGAGCTTGTAGCATTGGGCGGTGATGCTGTAACTTCTGATGGCTATGCGACAGCTTACACCCCCTCTACCGATACGACTTCGGTGGACGGTAAACTCAATAACTGGATGCGTGAAAGATTCGCAACCAAAACTAATTTTACCTACAGCACATATCGTAGCTGGTTTGGTCAGTTGTCTGACGAAATCAGTGATAAGGAAGGCGATATCGCCTGGGGCTACAACGGTCATGAAACCGGTTTCCGTGTACACCCCGATGGTTTGATGCAGCGTGTGGTTGGTGTGTATGCAACCGAAATGTTGCGTCGTGTTGACACCATCATTCCGCAGTTTAACGGCGAAAATGTGCAGCTCAAAAATTTCAAAATGACCATCAAATATCGCACCCGTCTGCAAAATTATCGTGGTGCTATCGTGGTTGGTTTTGATGAAACCGATGCCGGTAAAAATATTGATCATACGGAACCTGTTTATGCAGGTTACAGACGTTTGGTGACCGGTTCTACGTTGGTACTTGGTAACGGCAACGGTAGGGAGACACGCAATCCCGAAGACACAACTACTTTCGGCGCTGCCGCAAATGACGGCTGGGTATTCTATAATCGCACGGAAGTTATTAGTTCTACCACTGTTGACAACCAAAACAATACTGGACTTTGGCCAGATTTGGACCTTGGTGAAACTGAAGGTGACTACACCGTAGCTAACGGCAACGTTATGTATAAACGTTTTGATACCGATAGCACGGACCAGTGGCTCATTTTGACCGTTGAGGTCAAAAATGGCAAGGCTATCTTCACCACCACTAGTGAAGACGGCTATCGTGACGAAATGATGGAAATGGACTACGACCCGCGTGGCGGCTTTGTGTCTATCGGTATGTCCGACCGTGACTACATCATCAATTACGTGGATATCGAAGAATATGATGATGAAGGCAATGCGATTGATTTCGGTACCTATCATAATAAAACGAACTATGATATTGACGCGGCAGTGGAAGTGTTTTCCGCTGATTTTGCAGACGTACCGGACCTCCATTATGTGAACGGTCAATATCTCTACAATGTCAATCACGACCCTTCTACCGGCAAATATGTTGGTTTGACCGAAACGGGCAGCACCACACTTACGGGCGTTGCGGCGGCGTCTTTTAATTATGACGTCAACGTAAAAGATAAGGCATTGGTAGATTACTTAGAAAGTAAGTTTGATTTCTATGTAACGGCGGAAGCGGTTGATTCTTTCCAAAAATGGAATGCCGCGGGTTACGTTGTGGATGCAGAAGGCAATAATGTCTCTGCAGGTTGGGTGGCAAACAGTGTGACAGGATATATTCCTGCTACCGGCATACAGGGCGGCGACTGGTTGCCCGGAAATGGTACTAAAAACGCGATATATTCTCACAATTCAAATTATCCCCTCACCAGGCTGGAGGGCAATCGTTGGTTGGTGATGCAGCCTGAATTTGGTATTCTTCCGCAACCCGATCCGTTCCAGATGACCTATTATTTCCAAGCGACTCATGCGGACGGCAGTAATGCGGTGCTTAAAAACTTCCAACTTGATTTGGATTTCAAACTCACCCATCCTGATCCCAGCTATGCTAATTATGCACATAACCAACCGCCTGTATTCGTGAGATTCGGCGGGTTTAACACGGTGAAACGCGGTGGTTCCGCTGAGGGCGCTATGTTTGCGATGTCGCATAACGGCGGATATTTCCTCGATGATTTGAACACTGAGGTAAATGGTTCGACGTTTATGAATACGCAGAATGCTGACAAGACCCCCTATTACACTACGTTTGTTGGTAATGCAGCGGGTGATGTGAAGGTTGAAGAAGCACACTTGACCTTGACTGTGAAAAACGGCACAGTCAGAGCGGTTGTCACTGCGGCTGACGGCACACAGTTGTTGGATGTCACCAAAAATGATATCAATATTCAAAGCGGCCTTATCCAAATTGGCACCGGTTCTTCCGGTATGCCGCACGGTGCGCCGCGTTTGGGTGCAGTCAGCATTGTTCGTTTGGACAATGACGGCAATCCTGTTGATTTCTCCGGTGACGAAGACACGTTCGATGCTTCCTTCGTTGGCTTGACCGATGTTATCGATGCCTGCTACTATCGTAACCTCGGCACTAAGAATAACGCCATCACGGCCGGTAAAGTGACCCAGCCGTGGTTGACCAATGCCGTTTCTGTGGCAAGTGGTTATGCTTTCACGGCAGAAGATGCAAATATTGTCAATTATCTCAATGATAAATTCGATTTTTATCATACCGATTTGACCGGTAAAATTCATTCGATGCCGACACCGTATACCACTACGGAAGAATTACAAACGGACGCCTGGGCGCCTACGGCGGGCAGATGGATTTTACAAAATGGCAGAATTTTGCGCGCTTCTCTGGGAGCGGCATACGGTGAGTTGTTTAGAAAATCACTCACGCTGGTGCCTAAGCTGGACGGCGAAGCGGTGCAAGCGGTTGATTTTAAGGCGGAATTTGACTATTCTATCGAAAGTGTTAGAAGCGGCTCGTACTATCCCGGCGGTGTGGCACTGACCTTCCGTTCTTCTCAAGTGGCAAAAACGACTTCTCCGGCAGGCGGATATGAGGATGCAGTCACTTTGGTGTTCACCCGTGAAAAGATGGTTCTGTATGACAATAGAGCGGCAGATTATGCGTATGATGATATACAGGCAGACGAAGGCGGCTTGGCGTGGAATAACAGCATTACCGACGTCGGTGAGGCGCATGTGTCTGTCAAGGCTATCGGCAATACGTTGTCTTTGAAAGTGACCTCTGCTGACGGTACAACGGTATATTATGAAAATAACAATATTACCCTTTCCCGTCCGAACAGCGGTTACGTGTATCTGACTGCTTTGGATAGTGACGTAGCGTTTGGGGATATTTCCATCAATCCTTTGTATGCTGAAAATTATACTGTTGCGCCGACGAGCCTGTTTGCACGTAACGGTAAAATTCTTGGTTTGAAAGAACAATATCTCTATGAGTATAAAGAAGTAAATGCCGAAGAATGGTTGCCGGTTGAGGCGGGTAGCACGGAAATTACGGATTTGGATATGACGCTGACATACCAAGTGCGGTTTGCTGCTACTAAGTGTCATAGTGCCGGCACACCGGTGACGGTAGAAGTTATCACGTACGACAAAGAAAACACGGTACAGTATAACTTTAATGATGAAGCTCAACTGGATAATTTCACTACGTGGTTTGTACCTACCCTTACCGACGGTAAAGGTGCGATTAACACCACCGGAACGGCTAACACCAACTGGCATATTACGGATGGCACGCTGAAATATCAAGGCTCTGACCTTTGGCATGAGCCCACTGCGTATATCCCCGCTGAGAATTATGAGGGTGTAACCATTGACGGTGAGCTTTGGAGTTGCAACTATGCAACCGTGTATAATTCTAATTTCGGTGTAGCGGTGTTAAATACCCGAAAATACAAAAACTTTATTTTGGACTTTGACTTTACCGGCAGTCCCTATTGGACGATGGTTGGTTTTGGCGCCGGGAATACGGCTGACACTGTTTTCTGGAATACCGCAGACAGCGGATATAGTATGTTCTTGGAAGACCGTGATAATGGCCAAGGCGGCTGGAATTACTACTATCGAACAGCAGAAGGCTTGCAAACAAATGCCTCGCCCACCAATGTGGCGTATGATACGGTTGGTCAACATCATATGCGGGTTATTGTAAGCGACCTTTTTGTCCATGTTTCGTTGGATGACCAAGTGGTCTGGTCTGTGCAAGTCTCCATGACTAACGAAGGCCTCACATCGTATTTTGAAGGTGATGGCGGTTATATCTATTTTGGTTTGAATAATACAACCACCGCGATTGATAATATTCAAATTGTTGATCTGGATGCCAAACCCATTGAAATCACCGGCTTGGCAAGACCGATTGAGCCGCTTGAAATCGATCGTGCGGCGGGTGGCTCGTTGCATGCCCCTGTTGTATATGGTGCGACGGCTGACGGCTACGAATATCCGTTGTTCATGGATTTGGCTGCTAACGAGGACTATCGTTCGTACAAAGATGAAACATTTGAATTTGGCTTGAATCTGATATCTTTGTATGGTAGATCTATTCACAATGTTTCCTTTGCCAACGATTTTGCACCTTCGGTTTCGGTAGTTAACAAAGTGGACTATAATGCTGACACTTCCAGAAAATATTATTTTGACCACGTTAATGATTTGAAAGATTTCCAAGGGTATTATTCCAAGTATGAGGAGCGCGCTGAATATTGGCCTAATGCTGATGATCCAGGAAGAAATAACTATTGGAGTGCTTTTGACGGCGAGCTGTTATCAATGGATGGTGCTGACCGGCAATGGGTAATTAGTAATAATATGTTGATGACGAACTATTGGGGCGGCAACGAGGGCGCCAGCCCGGTAGGATATATGAGCAACCTGTCCACGTTGATTTATGAGGACCATCAATTGATGAATTTCCGTATGGAATATGACGTTAAGATGGGCGCTGCTTCTTGGTGGTATAACTATTCGCTTATCGGCGTACAAGACCCGACAAAATACCCTTATAAACTATATAAGCGCAATACGTCGTACTATGATGGTTCTAATACTTCCAATATGACGTATGATGGCACAAAAGATGCCGGTGTGTATGCGTTCTTGGAACAAGAAGGTTACTTTAATATCTTCGGCAATGTCCAAGGCGGTGACAGAGACCGTGTGGATACGGACGTTGTCACGTTAGACGGTGATGCGTATGAGTTCATTCAAAATTACGATAGAAATGCATGGCATCATATCGTTGTGGAAGTGGTGAACGGCATCATGAAATGGACGGTAGACGATTCGTTTACGCTTTACTATGAGTTGGACTACAATGCGTACGGCGGTTGCGTCGGCCTCGGCACGTATGGTACGTATAGTCAGTTCGACAACTTCCAAATCACAGCTCTGGACGAAAACGGCGATACGGTCAATCTTGACACTGCTGAGCAAGGTGTGGCTAAAGACAAAGAAGTCATTACCAAGCCTTCCGGTTGGGTGCCGAATGACGAGTTCGTCTGGGCAAACTAATCTTTTTCAAAATTATTTATGTGTGATAGATTTCTAGTATTTTAGAAAGGAAAGTGAAGCGTTTATGAAGACAAGATTTTCAAAAATTCTTGCCATAGGTTGCTGTGTTGCTGTTTTGTGCACCATGTTCAGCGGTTTTGTTTCGGCTCATACGTTCAGTACAGAATCTTTATATGCACCGCACGGCGCTGAACCGGTTGTTGAAAACTATCAATGGGAAACGGTCAATGCTGTGGTCAGCACCGAACAGGCAGCAAAATATTTTATTATACATGCGCAAACTGAAACCCACAGCGAGGATTTATATCTTTCGTTCCCCGAAAAAGAGGGCGGTTTCCGCTTGCAGTCTAAGCATGAGTATCAAGAAGAAGTTGAAGAGAGCAACATTGGCTTGTTTGAACCCGATGCGGCCGTGATTGACTATAAAGTTGTAGATGGCACTGTGGTAATGCAAGGTTCCGACGGTACGATTGTGGAATACTCGGAATATGAGGAAGCGGGCCAGAAAACATTCAGTTTGGTTGTGAAAAAAGGTACTGAGTGGATTATCAGTATCGGAAGCGGTCAAATTCACTTTGGTTACAGCACCAAATTGATCAACAAGGGTGAAATCGTGGCAACCATGGTGGAAATGCCGATGAACTACCAAAATGAAGCCATTTATAACGGTGGTCAGCGGTATTGTGAAACCAACGTCGTGGGTCAGCATTTTTCGTTGACCAACAATGACTGCTTCTCTGCGGATGATTACGCATACGGTAATATTCCGTTTTTTCACTCCAATCGTGGTTATTCCATTTGGTTTAATATGGCCTACCCCGGCGAAGCCAATTTCGGTTGTGAGCAGGATAACACGGTCAGCAAAGAGAAATACAGCATTACGTTCTACGGTGACAAACTCGATTTCTTCTTGTGGACCGGCGAACCGCTGGAAAACTTGAAGAAATACACCAAAATCACCGGCACTTCCGGCATGACCGAGGAATGGACCTTTGGTTTCTGGACGGGTGCAACCGGTGCGGCTTGGAAAGGCAATGATGGACAGCAAGCGCAAGCCAATCTGGAAAGCATCATGGATGAGTATATGAAACGGTATGGTTTCTATCCCGAAGCTATCTATAGTGAGGGCGCATTTACCACTGAGGAAAGCGCTGCGTATCTAGCCGAAAGAAATATACGCAACCTCGATTGGGTGTGGACAAAAAGCGAAAGCTTTTCCACAAGATTGCAGGAAATTTCTAAAATGCCGGTAAAAGAAAATGGCGCGTGGGTTTCCACCGGTTGGCCTTTGCCGTTTAGCGAGTTGGGCTTAAAATTTGGCAATTATTATGTGCATATCAATTCAGAGCATGCGGATGCCAGCAATCCTTCTTTTATCACCTATCTAAGAAATTCTTTCTTACCGAAGTGGAATACAGCCACATCCGGCACGATGTTGGACATGAACGAGTCTATGTCGTTTAGCGGTGTTGCCTGGAATGGTTTGTCCAGTATAGAAATGCATAACTTTAACAGTTATTACTATGCGAAGTATGCCAGAGAGCTGTGGGAAGAAAACAGTGTAGGACAGTACAAAAATGATTTTGTGCTGTTCCAGCGTTCCGCTGCAGCAGGCACGCAGTATTATGTATCCAACTTCCAAGGCGACCAGAAAGCCACTTGGGCGGGTTTGAAAGCGGCTATTCGGGATATGATTTCCCGCGGTGCCGGCGGCTTTAACCTGTTTGGCGCCGACCTTGGCGGCTTGGGTGGCGCGCCGAGCGACGATTTGTGGAACCGTTGGGTGGTATTCTCCGTGTTCCAGCCGTATATGCGTCAACATGGTAATGTCATCCACGAGCCGTGGGAACACGGCACGGTGGCAACAAACAATTTCGGTAAATACTATTATCTGCGTAAAAATATTGTACCGTCCATCATGGACGCCGCTATGCAGGCGAACAGAACTTCCAAACCCATTGTCAAAGGTATGATGATGGCGTATCCCAATGACCGCACTTTGAAAGATATTGATAATCAATATCTCTTCTGCGATGATTTCTTGGTGTGCGCAGTTACCGGTGGGGAAGAAGAAAAGGATGGGCAATACTATTTGAACGTTAACCTGCCTGCCGGCAACACGTGGTACAATTTCTTTACCTATGAGGCACTGGCGGGTGGAGAGCAGTATACGGTAGATGCGCCCAATAACTGGATGCCCGTATACCTCAAAGATGGTTCGGTGAAAGCCATCAACCTGCCGGACAGCATGACGTTGATGGATAATATGCCTAACACGGCAACTGAGCACGCGTCGTTGTTGATTACTCCGCCGGATGCG
>JAZOCQ010000054.1:0-9877 GCA_045596565.1 Acutalibacteraceae bacterium | reverse complement strand
ATTTGTTGATTGCCGAAGCAAGGATGTAAGCCAAAGAGAGGTCTATATTGTAGAGGGTGACTCGGCTCTTGGTGCTTGTAAGCTTGGCAGAGATAGTGAATTTCAGGCGATTATTCCAATCCGTGGTAAAATTCTCAACTGTCTGAAAGCAGAGTATTCGCGTATCTTCAAAACCGAAATTATCACCGACCTTATTAAAGTGCTCGGTTGCGGTGTGGAAGTGAAGACTTCCAATAAAGAGATGGTGACTTTTGATTTGAATCTCTTGCGTTTTAACAAGGTCATCATTTGTACTGACGCTGATGTGGACGGTTTCCAGATTCGCACCTTGATTTTGACCATGCTGTACCGTTTGATGCCGACTCTTATTAACACGGGGCGTGTGTTTATTGCGGAAACGCCGCTATATGAAATTACTTGTAAAGACGACACCTATTTTGCTTATAACGATGCGGAAAAAGCGGAGATTTTAGCAAAGTTGGAAGGGAAGAAATATACCATTCAGCGTTCTAAAGGTCTTGGTGAAAACGACCCCGAAATGATGTCGTTGACCACCATGAATCCCGCCACCCGCCGTTTGGTGCGTGTTGACCCCGCACAAGCGGAAGCGACTGCGGAAATGTTTGATATTTTGCTGGGTGATAATTTGAGC
The DNA here is from genome assembly GCA_045596565.1 of Acutalibacteraceae bacterium. Lineage (GTDB taxonomy): Bacteria > Bacillota > Clostridia > Oscillospirales > Acutalibacteraceae > URNF01. The sequence goes on along the minus strand of JAZOCQ010000054.1, from coordinate 9,225 downwards.
GGGCGTAAGCAATATATTGCTGACCACGGCGCAGAATATCTGGATATGGTGGATTTGAGCTAAGACATTGTAAAATCAGAATTTGGAGGCACATAATGGCAAAGAAAGCGAAACCGTCTGTAAAAGCGGCGGAAAAACTGCCGGAAAATGCACATATTGTAGGCGCAGGGGAGATTGAGGCGCAAGCCATCACCGACACTCTGCGTATTAACTATATGCCGTATGCGATGAGTGTGATTATGTCCCGTGCGATTCCGGAAATTGACGGCTTTAAACCCTCTCACCGCAAACTGTTATATACGATGTATAAAATGAATTTGCTGGGTTCTGCCCGTGTGAAATCGGCAAACATCGTGGGTGCGACCATGAAGCTTAATCCCCACGGCGATGCGGCGATTTATGAAACGATGGTGCGTCTGTCCAAAGGTAACCAGTCGCTGTTGCATCCGTATGTGGATTCTAAGGGTAACTTTGGTCGCGCGTATTCCAGTGATATGGAATATGCCGCCTCCCGTTACACCGAGGCGAAACTGGAAGCCATTGCGGCGGAACTGTTCCGCGATATTGATAAACAAACGGTGGATTTCGTGGATAACTATGACGCCACTATGAAAGAACCGACTTTGTTACCGGTGACGTTCCCCTCGATTTTGGTGAACAATAATATGGGTATTGCGGTCGGTATGGCGAGTAATATCTGCTCTTTCAACTTAAAAGAGGTGTGTGACACCGTTATCGCGATGATGAAAGATAAAGACCACGCGGTAGCGGATACGTTGCTCGCCCCCGATTTTCCCGGCGGCGGTCAGATTTTATATGACCGTGAAGCGATGGAAAAGGTATATGAGACCGGCAAAGGCAGTATCAAAGTGCGCGCGGTTTACAGCTACGATAAATCCGCTAACTGTATCGATATCACCGAAATTCCGTATACCACCACGGTAGAAGCCATCATTGCGAAAATGGTGGAGCTGGTCAAAGCGGGCAAAATTCGTGAAATTTCCGACGTGCGTAACGAAATTGGTTTGCAAGGTTTAAAGATTACCATCGACTTGAAACGTGGCACCGACCCCGATAAGTTGATGAACCGTTTGTACGCGTTGACACCTCTCGAAGACAGCTTTGCGTGTAACTTTAACGTGCTCATCGGCGGTGTGCCGCAGGTAATGGGCGTGAAAGACATTTTGGAAGAGTGGATTGCGTTCCGTATGGAATGTGTCCGTCGCCGCGTGTTCTTTGATTTACAGAAGGCCAAAGACAAACTGCACTTGCTGAAAGGCCTTTCTAAGATTTTACTGGACATTGATAAGGCAATTTCTATCGTCCGAAATACCGAAGAGGAAAGTGAAGTTATCCCCAACTTGATGATTGGGTTCGGTATTGATAAAACGCAGGCGGAATACGTCGCGGAAATCAAATTGCGGCATTTGAACCGTGAGTTCATCATGAAACGCATTGCGGAAATGGAGGAATTGGAAAAAGCCATTACCGAGATGGAAGATATCCTCGCGCACGCCTCTAAAGTGCGCCGTATCATCATCAAAGAACTCGAAGAGGTGTCGGCGAAATACGGTATGCCGCGTAAATCTGTTTTGTTACATGCTGCACAGGTGCAGCAGACGGGGGCGGAGGAAGCGGAAGAAATTCCGGATTATCCCTGTACTTTGTTCTTTACTAAAGAAGGCTACTTTAAAAAAATCACTCCCGCTTCGTTGCGCATGAACAGTGAGCAGAAGCTCAAAGAAGGGGATGAGGTGTTGCGTGCGGTGGAAACCACTAACCGCGCCAATCTCTTGTTCTTTACCGATAAAGCGACGGTGTATAAGAGCAGAGCATCTGAGTTTTCGGATACCAAGGCGAGTAGCATGGGTGACTTTGCGGCATCTAAGTTGAAATTTGATGCGGGTGAAAATGCCAAATATATGGCGGTGACCGAAGCGTTTACCGGGTTTATGCTGTTCTGCTTTGAAAACGGCAAGGTTGCAAAGGTAGAATTGTCGGCGTATATGACCAAAAACAACCGTCGCAAACTGATTGGCGCATACAGCGACAAGAGTCCGCTGGTGGCGATGTTGCATATGGAAAAGGACGGGGAAGTGTTGTTCACCTCTACTTCCGGTCGTCGTTTGTTGGTGCATACGGGCGCTATCCAGATGAAAACCACCCGCTCTACCATCGGCGTACAGGCAATGACCCTTAAAGGTAAACACCGTTTGCACTCGGTTGAGGTGTATGTTCCCGATTCACTGAACAAAGAAAATCGCTATCGAACCAAGAATTTGCCTGCGGCGGGCGCGATGCCTTTGGCAGAGGATTTCGGGGAACAATTGACGTTAGAATAAAAGAAAACCGCTGTCGAGAGCACAAAATACGGTGCGGTCGATAGCGGCTTTTCGACAGCGGTTACGCAAACGCAAGTTGTATCCGTTGTCACGTCTAAAATGTGCATTTTTTCGAAAATTATACTTCTTTTAAAAATTTTCATTGCATTTTCAAAAAATATGTGTTATAGTAGTACGGAATTATGGATATAAACCTAAATGGAGGTACCGATATGGGCGCTTTAGAAATTATTTTTGGTATTGTGCTGATTGTGTTGGCGATTGTCATCATTGCGATTATTTTGTTGCAGGAAGGTCACGAGTCCAATATGGGCGTTATTTCCGGCGCGGCTGATTCGTTTATGGAAAAAGGCAGAGCCAAGACTTTTAATGCATTCCTCGCCAAATGGACGAAATGGATTGCCATTGTGTTTTTCGTTTTTGTATTGGTTGCGATGCTCATTTCCAATCTGTAAGTTGGTGTGTAAAACTCCCCGCTATGGCGGGGAGTTTTCTTTTTAAGTTGACCTTTTTTGTCCAATGGTGTATACTGGAAAAAGCGTTTTGGAAAGGAATTGTAATGCTATGGGGGAAAAAAGAAGTAGTTTTACCGGAAAAATCGGTTTTGTTTTGGCGGCGGCAGGTTCTGCTGTCGGTTTAGGTAATATTTGGAGATTTCCGTACCTGGCGGCAAAATATGGCGGCGGCGTTTTCCTGCTGGTGTATATTTTGTTGTCGGTGACGTTCGGCTTTGCGTTGCTGTGCGCGGAAATTTCGCTGGGCAGAAAAACAGGACAGAGTGCAATTAACGCATTTGGTATGTTACATAAAAAATTTAAATTTGTCGGTATCGTTGCCTCGGTTATACCGTTTATCATTTTGCCTTACTATTCGGTTATCGGCGGTTGGGTCGCTAAATATACGGCAGTATATATTTCCGGTGGCGGCGCAGCAGCGGCAGGTGAGGGCTTTTTTGATAACTTTATCACCCAACCGTTTGAACCGCTTCTTTGGTTTGCACTGTTCTTGGGTGCGACCGCTTTGATTGTACTGTTCGGTGTGGAAAAAGGTGTCGAAAAAGTCAGCAAAATTATGATGCCGTTGCTCATAGTTCTCACCCTTTTTATTGCGGTGTATACCATGTTTATGCCGGGCGCGATGCAAGGTGTTATCTACTATCTGAAACCCGATTTTTCGCGTTTTTCGGTTACCACCGTGTTGGCGGCAATGGGACAGTTGTTCTATTCGATGTCCATTGCGATGGGTATTATGATTACGTATGGTTCCTATCTCAAAAAGGATGTAAATCTGGAATCTTCGGTACACTACATTGAGATTTTCGATACCGGCGTGGCGTTTTTAGCGGGCTTGATGATTATTCCGGGCGTGTTCGCGTTTTCCGGCGGTGACGAAGCCGCGTTGGGGAAAGGGCCGAGCCTCATGTTCATCACCTTACCGCGCGTGTTTTCCTCTATGACCGGCGGCTCTGTTATCGGCGCTTTGTTCTTCTTGCTTGTCTTGTTTGCGGCGCTGACATCTTCCATTTCGCTAATGGAAACGGTTGTGTCGGTGGTCAAAGATAAGTTCGGTATCGAACGCAAAAAATGCTGTTGGATAATCTTGGCTTTGAGTCTGTTATTGGGTGTACCGTCCGCACTCGGGTTTGGTGTTTTAGGGGATATTACCGTTGCCGGTATGACCTTCCTCGATATGTTTGACTTTATCAGTAACAGCGTTTTGATGCCGATAGTGGCGTTCTTTACCTGTATTTTTGTCGGGTATGTTATTAAGCCGAAAACGCTCATTGAAGAAATGAAAGCATACGGTCCTTTCAAACAGGAAAAACTGTTTGTGGTGGTTATAAAGTATATTGCGCCCATTTTTATCGTGCTGATTTGCCTGTCCTCCGTGTTGGACGGATTGGGGATTGTAAAGATGTAAGATATACCCGCGTATCTCAACGGATACGCGGGTATTTTTGCGGAATATTTTGATATTTCTATGCAGATTTCCTTGACAGTAACATATAAAAACTGGTAAACTATTAGAATGTAATATAGTATTTTTAAAGGGGGTTGCAATAGGATGATTAAGAGCATGACCGGCTATGGTCGTGAGGAACAACAACTCGACGGTATGCATATCATTGTGGAGTTGAAATCGGTCAACCACCGCTATTTTGAATATAACGCACGATTGCCGTATGCATACGGTTTTTTGGATGATAAAATTAAGAAATTCTTGCAAGCGCGTATCAGCCGTGGCAAAGTGGATGTTTCGGTGTGGATACAGACTGCCGATGCACACGGCAGTGAGGTGACGGTTAATTTCGACCTTGCCGAAGGCTATGTCAATGCTATGCGTGAAATGGCGCAGCGGTTCGGTTTGAGGGAGGATATTTCGGTCACGGCGTTATCCCGCTTTTCGGACGTGCTGACCGTGACCAAAGCGGCCGTGGACGAGGATGCCGTGTGGGCATCGGTAGAACAGGTTACGTCGGTTGCAGTAGAGAAATTCACCGCCATGCGTGAGCGGGAAGGTGAAAAACTGCGGGAGGATATTTTATCCCGCGCGGATACCATTTTGGCTGCTGTGGAAAAAATTGAACAGCGTTCTCCCGAAACGGTGCGTGCACACATGGAAAAGGTGGAAGCCCGTATGCGGGAACTGCTGGATGGTGCCAGTGTGGATGAACAGCGGTTGCTTACCGAGGCGGCAATCTTTGCTGACAAAGTAGCGGTTGCGGAAGAAACGGTGCGGTTGCGCAGTCACATTGACCAGTTGCGGCAGATGTTGTCGGGTAACGAAGCCGTCGGTAGAAAATTGGATTTCTTGGTGCAGGAAATGAACCGTGAAATTAACACCACCGGTTCCAAAGCTCAAGACGCCGAAATGGCACGCATTGTGGTGGATGTGAAAGCGGAGATTGAGAAGATTCGCGAACAGATACAAAATATTGAGTGAGGTGCAAACGGTATGAAACTTATCAATATTGGTTTTGGTAATATGGTATCCGCCAATCGTTTGGTGGCGATAGTCAGTCCGGAATCTGCACCCATTAAGCGTATTATTCAGGATGCCAAAGACCGTGGCACGTTGATTGACGCGACCTACGGCAGACGTACCCGCGCGGTGCTGATTACCGATAGTGACCATGTGGTGTTGTCGGCGGTACAGCCCGAAACGGTAGCCAACCGTTTGAGCGTGGATGAGGATTTAGAGGAGGAACTTTCGGAGAATGAGTAAGCGTGGTATGCTCATGATTTTGTCGGGGCCGTCAGGTTGCGGAAAGGGGACGGTACTGCAATCGTTGCTTTCCAAACGTGAGGATACGGTGGTTTCGGTTTCGGTCACCACCCGTGCACCGCGTCCCGGAGAACAGGATGGTGTGCACTACTTTTTCCGTTCGCGGACGGATTTTGAAAGCATGATGCAACAAGACGAATTGCTGGAATATGCCGAATATAACGGCAATTACTATGGCACACCGCTGCCGCCGATTGAAAAATGGTTGCAGGAAGGCAAAAACGTGGTGCTGGAAATCGAGGTGCAAGGTGCGGAAAAGGTGATGCGAAAGTTGCCTGACGCTGTTTCCATATTTATCGTGCCGCCTTCGATGGAAAATTTGGAACAGCGTTTACGCGGACGGGGTACCGAAACGGAAGAGGTTATTTTGGGACGGCTGGCCGCCGCCAAACGCGAATTTGCGGCAGCAAAGTTGTATCAATATATTGTTTGCAACGATACGGTTGAAAATGCGGTCGCACAGATTGAGGCGATTATGCAAGCGGAAACCATGCGTTATGAACGAGTGAAAAATACATTGACGGAGGTAGTAGGGATATGTTAAGACCCACTGATATTGAAGAATTGCAAGGAAAAAACAGTCGTTATGCTGTTGTTATCGGCGTTGCCAAACGCGCCAGAGAAATTTCCGAAGCGGCGCAGGAAAACGGTGAAATCATCACCGAAAAGACGGTCAGCCTTGCCATTGAAGATTTTAAAAACGGCGAGTGCAAATTGTTGGTATCGGACGCGGAATAACAGCGTCTTAAAATGAATGCAGTAGAGGTGAAAAAGGATGCTTGAAACAACGGTTGTGCAGATAGCGGTTGAACAGGCGTCCTTTTCTTTTGACCGCCTATACAGCTATACTGTACCGCCTGCTTTGCGGGAAAAGGTACAGGTGGGATGTCGCGTGTTGGTGCCGTTCGGCGGTGGAAACCGCCGCCGACAGGGTATGATTTTATCGATGGATATGCCGGATGACCTACCGCCTCGGTTAAAGCCGATAGAAGCGGTGCTGGATGATACCCCGCTTTTGACGGCAGAACTGCTCCAATTGGTGAAATGGTTAAAATCGCGCACGTTCTCCACGTGGTTTGACTGTGTGCGCGCTATGTTGCCGACAGGATTGTATATGCGGGTGAAAACGGTGTTTCGCGCGGCGTATGATATTCCGCCGGAAACGATGGAAACGCTCAATACGGCGGAAAAGCAGATACTGACCTTTGTTTCCCGTTGCCCGCAAGGTGCGGATGCTGACACTTTGCTGAAAAAGTGCGGCGTTGCTGAAAATGCTCCCGCAATACGCAGTTTACTGCAAAAAGAACTGCTGTTCCGTGCGGACGGTGTTTCGCGCACTGTTGGAGACGCTACCGTGCGAATGGTGCGTTTAACTGAAGACGGCGAGAATTGGCAAGGAACGGGCGCAGAGAAACTGACCGACCGCCAAAAATCTGTTTTACAGCTGTTGCAGGATGTCGGATGTGCTTCGGTTAAAGAAGTGTGTTATTTCAGCTCGGTTACCAAAGCGGTGACCGATGCTTTGGTGAAAAAAGGTCTCGCATTTTATTACGATGCCGAAACACTGCGTTCGCCGTATGGGGATACGAAGGAAAAACCGCAAGTGGTGTCCACCCCCTTAAATGCACAACAACAAAAAGCATTCGATACGCTACATGGATTGTGTACCAAAGGAGAAGCTGCGGCGGCACTGTTATACGGTGTTACCGGTTCGGGCAAAACGCAGGTGTATATGAATTTGATTGATGCGGTGCTGGAAAGCGGCAAACAGGTTATTGTGATGGTGCCCGAAATTTCCTTGACACCGCAGATGATGAAATTGTTTTTGGAACGCTACGGCAATCGCGTGGCGGTTTTGCACAGTGGTTTATCCATTGGCGAACGCACCGATGAATGGAAACGCATTCGACGGGGAGACGCACAAATTGTGGTGGGTACGCGTTCTGCGGTTTTTGCGCCGTGTGCCAATCTCGGCTTGATTGTGATGGACGAGGAACAAGAACATACCTATAAATCCGAAAGCACACCGCGTTACCACGCCAGAGAGGTTGCAAAATTCCGTTGTACACAGCATAATGCCGTGTTGTTGTTGGCTTCCGCGACACCTTCAATGGAATCGTATTTAGCGGCTAAAAGCGGACGGTACACCTTATGTACCTTAGACGAACGTTACGGCGATGCCGCATTGCCGACGGTGGAAGTGGTGGATATGCGTGGGGAAGAGTTGGGTGCAAACAGTATCGGTGAAACCCTCACCCGCGAGATACGGGAGACGTTGGATGGGGGTAAACAGGTAATTTTATTGCTCAACCGCCGCGGATTTCACACGCACGTTTCCTGTCGTTCCTGTGGGTATGTGTTTACCTGTCCTTCGTGCAGTATTTCCATGACCTATCACCGCGCTAACGGGCGGTTGATGTGCCATTATTGCGGGCATATGCAACCGCCGATGATGAAATGCCCGCAGTGCGACAGCGATAAAATTCGATACGGCGGCATGGGTACGCAACGTGTGGAAGAAGAATTGGCGGAAAAGTTTCCCGATGTACCGATTTTGCGTATGGATGCGGATACCACCATGTCCCGTCTTTCGTATGAGCAGAAATTTGACGATTTCGCTAAGGGTAAATACCGCATTATGATTGGCACGCAAATGGTCGCAAAAGGCCTTGACTTCCCGCAGGTGGGGTTGGTGGGCGTATTATCTGCCGACCAAGCTCTGTACAGCGCAGATTACCGCTCATTTGAAACCACCTTTTCATTGCTCACACAGGTGGTGGGACGTGCGGGCAGACGGGATACCGTCGGTAAGGCGGTCATTCAGACGTATGTACCTGAAAATTATGTGATTGAACTGGCGGCAGAGCAGAATTATCCCGCTTTTTATGAAACCGAGATTGCCGCTCGCAAACTGATGAAATACCCGCCGTATGCGGATATTTGTATGTTTGGTTTTGTGGGCGTGTCCGAGCGGGAGGTAGCAAAAGCGGCAGACCGCTTCTTGCAGATGTTGCAGACGCTGTCTGATGAGATATACCCCGACGTTCCTTTGATAGCGCTTGACCCCACCCCCGCGGCGGTGGCGCGCGTGTCAGGGAAATATCGATATAAATGCATTATCAAAACGAAAAACACTGCGCGCATGCGGGAAATGGTGGGCAGAGCGCTGTCCGATTTCGCTAAAGCGCCGGAGAATAAAGCGGTTACCGTGTATGTGGATATGCATCCGGTGAGCTTGCTGTGATGGAGGAGTATATGGCGATTCGTAATATTATCAATGAAAAAGACCCCATTTTGCATAAAGTGTGCCGTCCGGTAGAAAATTTTGATGAACGGTTGTGGCAACTGTTGGATGATATGCGGGATACACTTGCAAAAGCGCAGGGCGTTGGCTTGGCGGGCCCGCAGGTGGGTATGTTGCGTCGTTTGTTCATTATGGATGTCGGAGACGGCTTAATTGAATGTATTAACCCGAAAATTTTGGAACAAAACGGTGTGCAGGAATGCGTGGAGGGTTGCTTGTCCAGCCCCGGTGAATATGGACTTGTCAACCGCCCGCAGACGGTGAAGCTGCAAGCGCAGGACAGAAACGGTAAAT
>JAZOCQ010000053.1:0-5122 GCA_045596565.1 Acutalibacteraceae bacterium | reverse complement strand
ATGGAATTTAATGAAAAATTACAAGAGCTAAGAAAGCAAAAAGGCTTAACACAAGAAGAACTTGCCAGTGTGTTGTATGTTTCCAGAACTGCTGTTTCCAAGTGGGAGTCGGGAAGAGGGTATCCCAACTTAGAGTCTTTAAAAGATGTTTCCAAGTTTTTCTCTGTAACGGTAGATGAATTGTTATCGGGTGATGAACTGTTTACGATAGCGCGGCAAGATACTAAACAAAAGGAAAGACATTTCCGTGATTTGGTGTTTGGATTGTTGGATATTAGTGCGGCGGCGCTTCTCTTTTTTCCGTTTTTTGCGCAAACAGCAGATGGTATCATACAAGAAGTTTCTCTGTTGGCTTTGGCGGGGATTCAACCGTGGTTGCTGACTTTTTATTACGTTGTCGTTACAGCAATGTTCTTATGTGGTGTTTTGACACTGGCTTTGCAAAACGTTACCCATGTGTTTTGGCTGTGTAATAAAAGCGGTTTGTCACTGACTTTCAATGCCGCTGGCGTTTTTTTGTTTATTATCAGTCGTCAACCGTATGCGGCTGCATTTTTGTTTATTTTTTTAGCCGTAAAAGTATCATTGTGCATAAAAAAACACTGACACGAAGCGTGTCAGTGATGTAACACATCGTTTCTTGCAGTTTTTAAAATCCTCCCTTACAGTGTTTTTGGACGAAAGTTCAACTCAAAAGGGAGGATTTTTTATGAAACGAAAAACCAAAATAATGTTTTGCTTGGCAATGTGTATGTTGGTAGGATTTTCACTGTGGACGGTAGCGGTTTGTACTATAGACGTGCAGGCAATTGGCCCTAGGGGTTCAACCGTCGGTTTTGCGACAATTAACGGTTTTTTTCACAACTATACGGGCGTGCATATGTCCTTATATACCATTACGGATTGGTTGGGACTGGTGCCGATTGGCTTTGCACTGGGGTTTGCGGTGTCAGGTCTTGTGCAATGGATAAAGCGCAGAAAATTGGGAGCAGTGGATTACAGTCTTTTTGTTCTCGGCGGATTTTATATTGTTGTGATAGCGGCGTATGTTTTATTTGAAATGTTTGCTGTGAATTATAGGCCGGTGTTGATTGCGGGATATTTAGAGGCTTCCTATCCGTCTTCTACAACGTTGTTGGTACTATGCGTAATGCCGACAGCTATGCTGCAATTTTATAATCGCATTAAAAATATTACGGTTAGACGGTGTGTAAATGTGCTGATAGCCGTTTTTATCGCTTTTATGGTAATCGGCAGATTAATTTCGGGCGTGCATTGGTTGACCGATATTATCGGCGGTGTTATATTAAGCGCAGGATTGCTTACGTTGTATTATTGTATTTGCAATCTCAATAATTAAAAAAGGCAACGCCGTACGGCGTTGCCTATTTTGATATCAGTAACGTTTTAAATTGGTGGCTTTGAGGCTGCTGTAGAAACTCACGCTCAAAACCAGACCGATAGCGAGATAGAGCGTGAGTGCAGAAGTACCGCCCGCGCTGAAAAAGGGGAGTGTGATACCGATGATGGGCAACAGCCGCACGTTCATACCAATGTTGATGATGGATTGGAATCCAATCATAGCCATAGTACCGATACAAATGTAGCTGCCCAACTTATCCCGTGCGTGAGCGGCGCAATACCAAAGTTCCAGTATCAGCAACGCCAGCAATCCGAGCAGTATCAGTGAACCGACGAAACCGAATTCTTCAGCGGCGACGGTAAAGATTAAATCGTTGTGTCGTGCAAACAGGTCGGGGTTACTACCTTGCAGATATCCCACGCCGAACAATTTTCCCGAACCCATGACCACCAGTCCTTCATATTGTTGCCAACCGTAGGTTTCCAAATAGGCGTCAGGGTTGAAAATCGCTAAAATACGTCCTTTTTTGTCTTCGGTGAGTTGTGTCCAAAGAACGGGAATAGCCACGGCGATTGCACCGAAAACGCCCGCGAAATACTGCCATTTGAGACCTGCTGCAAACATCAGTGAGGCAAATATGAGCATAAATACCAGCGCGGTGCCGTCATCACCTTGTAAGAAGACCAATCCAACGGGAATGAGGGCGTGCACACCCAATAGTACGATATTGCGAAAATCGTTGATGTTTTCTTGCACAAGAGATAAATGCTTGGAAAAACTGATGATAAAAGCAATTTTCATGAATTCTGCCGGCTGAAAGGTGAAATTAAAAGAACCGATTTTCACGCCCAGCCACGCGGTATCGTCTGTACCGCTGACGTTGATGCCCAGTGGTGTAAAGGTGAGCAGAACGGGTATCAGAGCCATCAAGGCAATCAGCGGCCAGATGCGGCATATATCATCATAATCAATTTGTGAAATTAACACGGCGAAAACCAAGCCGAGTGCAGAGGCGCCCGCTTGCATAATAAAGCTTTTCATGCTCATATCTGCCGAATAAATGGCGGAAAATACTAAAATACATCCGTATAACGAGCATAGAAAACACAGAGCAATTAACTTTAAATTGCTGTGTTGCAGAAAAAAGCGAAGCGGACTGCTGTGCTTTTCCAGACGCATAGCGACACCTCTTTCCATTAGATTTGAGTATAGTATATTGCTTTTTTTATATTTTTTCAAGATAAACACTTTAAAAATGTAAAAAAATGTGTTACAATATGCGGTGTATGACAATTTTCGGGAGGAGGGGACTGCGTGGAAAGATGGGAAACACAAACGCCCGCCCAAACCGAAGCTGTAGGGGAGGCGCTTGCTGCTCACTTGCATGGTGGACAAGTGGTCGCGTTATACGGCGGTATGGGTATGGGAAAAACTGCGTTTGTGCGAGGCGTTGCCCGCGGACTTGGCTTGACTGCTGAAGTTTCCAGTCCTACCTTTGCGATTGTCCACGATTACGGTGGACAACCCCCGCTGGTGCATTTTGATATGTACCGTATTTCGGGTTGGGAAGATTTGTATACTACCGGTTTTTTCGAATATTTGGATGCGGGTGCCATTCTCATTGTGGAATGGAGTGAGAATATCGAGGCGGCAATTCCACAGGATGCCTTATGCTTGCGTATTACTGCACCAACTGCTGATACCCGCTTGATAGAAAGGTTGTAACCGATGAAAATCCTCGCTGTTGATACTTCTGCTATTACCGCTTCATGCGCGGTGACGGAAGAGGGAAGACTGATTGCTGCTGCCGAGTTGCGCAGCAAAATGACCCATAGTCAAACCATTCTGCCGATGGTGCAGGATATGCTGAAGAATGCCGCGTTGACATTGCAAGATATCGATTTACTGGCCGTGAACGTGGGCCCCGGTTCTTTTACGGGTGTACGCATTGGTGTTGCGGCTGTAAAGGGGATTGCTTTTACAAATGACATCCTGTGCGCACCGGTGTCTACGCTGCACAGTATGGCGTTTAATTTCATCGGTTTGCCGCAGGTGCAAACGGTGTGCGCGGTAATGGATGCACGCTGCGGGCAGGTGTATACGGCATTATTTGAGCTTGATGGCGAAACAGTGACCCGTCTGACCGAAGATGCCGCGATTTCTGTGACCGATTTGCAACAACAGTTGCGTGATTTGAAAAAGGCGGTCATATTGGTAGGTGACGGCGCCCAAATGTGTTATACGTTTATGTGTGAAACTGTGCCCACGCTACATTTGGCACCCGACCACTTGCGATATCAGACTGCTGTGGGGGTTGCCGCTGCTGCACAGAGCGTTGCACGATGCAGTGCAGACGCTCTGCAACCGGTGTATCTGCGATTGCCGCAAGCGGAAAGAGAGTTAAAAGCCCGTTTGGCGACGGATAAGACTGTATAAATTTATTTTGGAGGTTGTGAATATGTCTTTAAAACCGTTTATTGCAGACCATCCTTTGATTCAGCACAAAGTTACCATCCTGCGCGATGAAACCACCAGTTCCAAACAATTTCGTGAACTAATTCGCGAAATCACCGAATTGATGGTGTACGAAGCGACCCGTGACCTGCCTATGTGTGAGGTACAGGTCAAAACGCCGATGTGCGTGACTAAAGCCAAAATGATTGCGGGACGCAAACTTGCTTTTGTACCGATTTTGCGTGCCGGTCTCGGTATGGTGGACGGTGCGGTGGAATTGGTGCCGTCTGCACGTGTTGGACACATTGGTTTATATCGCGACCACGATACTTTGCAACCGGTGGAATATTACTGTAAACTTCCCGGTGATATTGAAGAACGTGACGTGGTGGTATTAGACCCGATGCTCGCTACCGGCGGTTCTGCGATTGATGCCATTACGCAGATTAAAGAACGCAATCCGCGTAATATCAAATTTATGTGTATCATCGCTGCGCCCGAGGGCTTGGAAGCACTGACAAAAGCCCATCCTGACGTGCAGGTGTATTGTGCCGCGCTGGATGAGCGCTTGAATGAAAACGGATATATTATGCCGGGCCTCGGGGATGCCGGTGACCGTATTTTCGGTACGAAATAAGGATATTTATTTGTAAACGGAGGAACAATATATGCGTGCTGTTGTTACAGTGGTGGGTAAGGATACTGTCGGCATTTTGGCAAAGGTTTCTGCAAAATGCAGTGAACACGGTGTCAACGTGGCAGAAGTGACACAATCGGTGTTGCAGGATTTATTTGCTATGATTATGATTGTGGACATCGATAAGTTGGATGTTTCCTTTACGGTGTTTGCAGAAGAGATGGAATCTATCGGCGAAGATATGAACTTGAAAATTCATATCATGCATGAAGACATTTTCAATGCGATGCATACCATCTGATTTTTGAGGAGACTATATTCATGTTAAACGCAAAGGATATTTTAGAAACCATTACTATGATTGACGAGGAAAATCTCGACATTCGTACCATTACGATGGGCATTTCGTTGCTGGAGTGCGCGCATTCGGATATAGATACGCTGTGCGATAAGGTGTACGATAAAATTACCCGCCGTGCAGAACGTTTGGTATCTACCGGTGATACCATTGAAAGAGAACTTGGTATTTCGATTATCAATAAGCGTATTTCCATCACGCCTGCCGCTATGGTGCTGGCGTCTGCTGATAAAAAAGACGCGCTGAAATTGGCACACACATTGGAACGCGCGGCTTGCACTTGTGGTGTCAACTTTATCGGCGGTTTTTC
>JAZOCQ010000052.1:0-2500 GCA_045596565.1 Acutalibacteraceae bacterium | reverse complement strand
TTTAAAAGGCGTTTTGGAACAGTTTGCACACGAAATCTACGGTCCCGATACAAAGGTGAAATTCCGTCCCTCCTTCTTTCCCTTCACCGAGCCGAGCGTCGAGGTTGACGTTTCCTGTTCGGAATGCGGCGGCAAAGGTTGCCGTGTTTGCAAAGGTAGCGGCTGGATTGAAATTCTCGGTGCGGGTATGGTGCATCCGCGTGTTCTGCAAAGTTGCGGTATTGACCCCGAGGAATACTCCGGTTTCGCTTTCGGTATCGGTCTCGACCGCTTGACTACCACCCGCTATAAAATCAGTGATATTCGCCTGCTCTTTGAAAACGACCAACGTTTCTTACAGCAGTTCGATAAATAAAAAGGAGGTACATTATTATGTTGATTTCATTAAACTGGCTGAAAACCTACGTAGATATTGATGTACCCGTAAACGAGCTGTGTGACCGTATGGTTATGAGCGGTTTTGAGGTAGAAAGCATCACAGACCTTTCCGAGACTATGCGCAACGTAGTGGTCGGCCGTATTGTGAAACTGGAGAAACACCCCGATGCCGATAAACTGCAAATCTGCCAAATTGACGTCGGCACTGACGAACCCGTACAGATTGTAACCGGTGCTGACAATGTATTCGAAGGTGCATATGTACCCGCTTGTTTGCACGATTCGCTGTTGCCAAACGGTATGCACATCAAAAAAGGTAAATTGCGCGGCGTTCCCTCAAACGGTATGCTGTGCTCCGGCGAAGAACTGTGCATCAAAGATAGCGATTATCCGGGCGCTGAGGTGTACGGTATTCTCATCATGGATGACAAATACCCCGTCGGAACCGATATGCGTGAAGTTTTACATCTCAACGACATCATCATCGACTTTAAAATCACAGCCAACCGTCCTGACTGTCAAAGCGTGTTAGGCGTGGCACGTGAAATCGCGGTGGTACTGAGCAAACCTTTTAAAGCACCCGTACCTACCTATAAAACCGTAGGCGGCAATATTGACGATGAGATTTCGGTCACCGTGCACGACAGCGACTTGTGTCCACGGTATATGGGCAGAGTGGTCAAAAATCTGCGCATTGCCCCCTCTCCCGATTGGATGAAACAGTGCTTAAAAGCTGCTGGTATGCGTCCGATTAACAATATTGTCGATATTACCAACTTCGTTATGTTGGAAACCGGTCAACCGATGCACGCATTTGATATGCGCCATGTGGCGGGACCGGAAATCCACGTGCGCCGTGCTAACGCGGGCGAAACCATCACCACTTTAGATGGCAAGGCACATACCTTGACAGAGGATATGTTGGTGATTGCAGACAAAAATGCGCCGTCTTGCATTGCAGGCATCATGGGCGGCGAGCACAGTGAAATTGAAGCGGATACCACCACGCTGTTTTTTGAAAGTGCGAAATTCCGCCGCGACAGCGTGCGTCGCACCTCTCGTACTTTGGGTATTCGTACCGAGTCTAGCGGGCGTTTTGAACGCGGTTTGGACATCATGGGCGCATCTTTTGCTATGGAACGCGCTTTGCAATTGATTGACGAGTTAGATGCCGGTGACATCATCGACGGCGTGATTGACGTGCACGACGGTCTACCCGCTCCCCGCACTATCAAGGTGGCAGCGCAAAGCATCAACGACCTGTTGGGCGTTGCAATTCCCTTTGATACAATGGTGGACATTCTCAACAGTCTGCACATTGAAACCACTTTGGACGGCGATAATGTGCTGACCTGTAACATTCCCTCGTTCCGCGAGGATATTGAAGGTCGCGCAGATTTAGCGGAAGAAGTCATGCGTATCTATGGCTATGACCATATTGTAGGTACCCCTATGCGCGGCGAAGTGGTGCGCGGCAAAAAATTACCCGAACGCATCAAAGGGGATAAAATCAAAAAACTGCTGATTGCAAATGGCATGTATGAAATTACTACCTATTCGTTCATCAGCAGCAAAGCGGTTGACTCCTTGAATCTGGCGCAAGATGACCCGCGACGTGAAGCCGTCACCCTGCTCAACCCGCTGGGTGAGGAATATTCTACCATGCGCACCCAGTTAGCAACCAGTATGTTAACGGTGTTATCCACCAACTATAACCGTAAAATCACGGATGCACGTTTCTTTGAACTCAATAAGATTTTCAAAGCAAAACAACTGCCCGTAACCGAGCAACCCGATGAAATTCCCACCCTTTGCATCGGTATGTACGGCGAAAAAGAAGATTTCTTCACCATGAAAGGCGTTATAGAAAACCTACTTACCTTGTTTGGTGTGAAAGCAGACTATATCGTTTCGGATGAACCGTACCTGCATCCCGGCAGACAGGCTTCCGCCACTGTGGACAACCAATCGGTTGCCGTATTTGGCGAAGTGCATCCTGACGTTGCAGACAACTATGACTTTGGCACCCGCGTATATCTTGCCGATGTGCGTTTAGACGTACTGTACGGCTACGAAAAAGCGTCGGTACTGTATAAAGCGTTGCCTCGCTTCCCCGCTGTAC
>JAZOCQ010000051.1:0-6715 GCA_045596565.1 Acutalibacteraceae bacterium | reverse complement strand
CAGAGCATAAAACGATTTTCTGCTATGAACAAGGACTACCGCTTACGGTGGAAAATATCCGTGCGCAATCCCGCTTTCATCCGCGTTGCGGCACGTCTTTTATGATTTTGATGTTATTGGTGGGTATGGTGATTTCCATGCTGATTCCCGATATGAACGCGTGGTTGCGCACCGCGTTTAAAATTCTCACCTTGCCGTTGACGGTGGGTGTGGGGTATGAGTTGATTAAACTGGCGGGCAGAAAGGACAATGCGTTCACCCGCATTACCTCTAAGCCGGGTATGTGGATGCAACATCTGACCACCAGAGAACCGGACGACAGTATGATAGAATGTGCGATTGCGGCAATGGAAAAGGTCATCCCCGCAGATGCGGAGGGAGATACATGGTAACCGCCGCTACGTATGCGAAAGAGGCGGTAGAACGCTTGTGTGCAAACAATATTCCCGACGCCGCGTTTGAGGTGCGGTGTTTGTTAGAGGACATTGCACATCTGCCGCACGGTGTGGCGCAGGATGCAGTGCTGTCGGCGCAAACGGTAGAAGCGTTGGATGCGGCACTGGAACAGCGCTTGTCAGGTAGACCGCTGCAATACATATTGGGAGAATGGGACTTTCTTTCCCTGCGCTTAAAAGTAGGGGACGGGGTGCTCATTCCGCGCGCCGATACCGAATTGCTGTGTGAAACGGCAGCGGATAGGTTGCGGGATATCCAAAATCCGCGCGTGTTGGATTTGTGCGCGGGCAGCGGTTGTGTCGGTATTGGTGTCGCTTCACTTTTGCCGTCGGCACAGGTGGTAGAAGTAGAGAAATCACCGCAGGCGTTTGCGTTCTTAGAAGAAAATATCAAACGGTATCCGCAGTATGCGGTGCAGGCGGTGCAAGCAGATATTTTAACCGATTTTGATGCGGTAAACGGCACGTTTGATGCCATTCTTTCTAACCCGCCGTATATTGCCACGGCAGAGTTGGACGGATTGATGCGGGAAGTACAGTACGAACCGCGTCTTGCTCTGGACGGTGGGGTGGACGGATTGCGGTTTTATCGTGCGATTTTGACCCACTGGTTACCCAAACTCCGCAAGAGCGGTTTTTGCGCGGTGGAAATCGGTTTTGACCAAGGTGAACAGGCAAACCGTTTGTTCGGTGAATTTGGGTTGAAAAATACCCACGTTTTGAAAGATTGCGGTGGTAACGACCGCGTTGTCATCGGCGAATTATAAAAAATATAGAACGAATGTTCGATTTTTTCGCAAAATCTATTGACTTTTCGTGTGGGTTTAGTATAATGGAAGCAATGAAAGTCGTTTTGAAAGGAATGGACAGTATGGCGGAGAGAAAGACAGCGGCCAAGGCTGCAAAGATGAGCGGCAATGAGGACAGAAAGAAAGCATTAGATGCGGCGTTACAGCAAATCGAACGCAACTACGGTAAGGGTGCTGTGATGCGTTTGGGCGAAAATATTGGCATGAATATCGATAGTATTCCGACCGGTTCGATGGCGTTGGATGCGGCGCTGGGTATCGGCGGTTTGCCGCGCGGCAGAATTATTGAGATTTACGGTCCGGAAGCGTCCGGTAAAACTACGCTGGCGCTGCACGCGGTGGCGGAAGCGCAGAAAAAAGGCGGTGAAGCGGCATATATCGACGTGGAGCACGCACTCGACCCCGTATATGCCCGCGCTTTGGGCGTGGATATTGATTCGCTCTTGGTGTCCCAGCCGGATGCGGGGGAACAAGCATTGGAAATTATGGAAGCGTTGATTCGTTCGGGCGCTGTGGATATTGTGGTGCTCGATTCGGTGGCGGCGTTGGTACCGCGTGCCGAAATTGAAGGCGAAATGGGCGATAGCCATGTCGGTTTGCAGGCACGTTTGATGTCACAAGCGATGCGCAAACTGGCACCTGTGGTGGCAAAATCTAATTGTATCGCTATCTTTATCAACCAGTTGCGCTTGAAAGTCGGTGTGGTATACGGTAATCCGGAAGTGACTTCGGGCGGTAATGCGCTGAAATATTATGCGTCGGTGCGTTTGGACGTGCGCCGTACCGAAACCATCAAAAGCGGCGGTGAACCGATTGGTTCGCATACCCGCGTGAAAATCGTGAAAAATAAGGTCGCACCGCCCTTCAAAGAGGCGGAGTTTGACGTGATTTACGGGCAGGGCATTTCCCGCGACGGTGAGTTGATTGATTTAGCGGTCAAACTGGATATTATCCAGAAAGCGGGCGCGTGGTTCTCGTATAAAGAGGATAGATTGGGGCAAGGCCGTGACAATACCCGTGAATATCTCAAAGCCCACCCCGAACTGTTTGCCGAAATTGAAGCACAGGTGCGGGAAGGGTTACCGCGTTTGAACCCCGTGCCGCAGGGACGTGCGGCGGCACCCGCTCCGCAACCGATAGAAATTCCGATTGAAGCGGCAAAAGTGTCTGCACCGGTGGCAAAGGCACAGATTGATATCGTGGTTGAAGATTGATATTCGAAAAAAGGCGGCGCTGCCGCCTTTTTTTCTGTTGGTGTGGTGAGAGTATGAAAATTACCGAAGTGAAACGAGTGCGCGGACAACAATATACATTGACTTTTGATGGGGATACTGCTACGCAGGTGACGGTGGATGCGAGCACGTTTGATGAATCGTGGTATCGTGTGAACAGTGAAATCACTACCGAGCAGTTAGAAACACTGCTTGCACAGTCGCGGTATAATCGTGCGCGTTCGAGAGCGCTGTACTACTTATCCGGTAGGGATTACGCTACCAAAGAACTGGAACGCAAATTATATCGCTGTGCCGATAAGGAAACCGCGTCGGCGGTGGTGCGTCGGTTTACGGAGGTTGGCTTGATTAACGATGCCACATATGCAGAGCGTTTGGCGGCGAGTTTGGTACGCTATAAGCAGTACCCGAATCGGCGAGTTTTACAGGCGTTACAACAAAAGGGTATCAGCCGTGAGGATGCACAAGCGGCGGTGGAAGCTCTCGAATCGGACGATTTTCAACAAGCACTTGCACTTATCAGAAAAAAATATTATAATAAGGTGCAAACACCGGAAGGCAGACAAAAAACCGTTGCCGCATTGGCGCGGTACGGCTTTCCGTATGATGCGGTGCGCCGCGCGATAGAAGCGGTACGCACACAAGACGATAACGAGGATTGGTACGAGTATAATGGCGATTAAGGTCGGAATGGTATTGCTCGGTTGCCCTAAAAACCAAATGGATGCAGAACTGATGCTGGCAAAATTGCAAAATGCCGGTTTTGAAATCACCGGCGAGAGTGGTCTTGCGGATGTGGTGATTATCAATACCTGCGGGTTTATTCAGGATGCAAAAACCGAGTCAATTGAAAATATTTTGGAGTTTGCCACTCTTAAAAAAGAAGGACGCATCAAGGGTATTGTGGTGACCGGTTGTATGGCACAGCGGTATCAAGAGCAAATTGCAAAAGAATTACCTGAATGTGATGCGGTTTTGGGACTCGGTGCCAATGATGACATTGTGCAAGCGGTAGAGGCGGCTGTCAAAGGTGAGGAAAAACTGTATGCTTTTCCGCCTCTGGACAGGTGGACGCTGGATGGCGAACGGTTGCAGACCACACCCCGCTTTTTCGCATATTTGCGGATTGCAGACGGTTGTGATAACCGTTGTACCTATTGTGCTATTCCGCTGATTCGCGGCGGTATGCGCAGTCGCACCATGGAAAATATCGTGGCAGAGGCAAAAACGCTTGCCGCAAACGGCGTCAAAGAACTGATGATTGTGGCGCAAGACCCCACCGTGTACGGCCTTGATATCTACGGTGAAAAACGGTTGCCCGCTTTACTGCGGGAACTGTGTAAAGTGGATGGACTTGCGTGGATTCGATTGTTGTATTGTTATCCCGAACACATCACCGACGAATTACTTGCGGTGATGGCGACGGAACCGAAAATTGTCAAGTATCTGGATATGCCTATCCAGCACGCGTCGGGCAATGTGTTGCGCGCGATGAACCGCACGGGAGACTGTGAGAGCCTTGAAAAACGCATTACCCATATACGGGAAACGGTGCCGGGCATTGTGTTGCGCACCACTATGATGGTGGGCTTCCCCGGAGAAACTGAGGCGGATTTTCAGTGCTTGTGCGAGTTTGTCAAGAAAATGCAGTTTGAAAAGCTCGGATGCTTTACATATTCTGCTGAAGAGGATACACCTGCGGCGACCTTTGAAAACCAAGTGCCCGAGCAGGAAAAATGCCGCAGACGTGATATTTTGATGGCACAGCAGACCGCGATTGCCGACCGCATTTTAGATGCGCAGGTGGGTAAGACGGTTACCGTGTTGGTGGAAAGTTTTGACCGTTATGCGGAATGTTGGTTCGGACGCACCGCGGCGGATGCGCCGGATATTGACGGAAAAGTATTTTTCCCGCAACCCTTGGATGAAAACGGCCGGCGTGTGGCGATTGCTCCCGGTGATTTTGTCGAGGTACGGGTATTAGAACGATTAGACTGGGATTTGATGGGAGAGTATACGGATGAATGTACCCAATAAATTGACAGTGATACGCATTGTGTTGGCACCGATTTTTCTGTTTTTGTTGATGGTGGAATTTCCCTTTCACTATTTGGCGGCGGGGTTGGTGTTCGGCGCGGCTGCGTTTACCGATATGCTGGACGGCAAAATCGCCCGCAAATATGGTCTGATTACCAATCTCGGTAAGTTTTTAGACCCGCTTGCAGATAAAATGCTCACCACGGCGGCGTTTCTTGGCTTTTTGGCAACAGGGCGGGTTGATGTGTGGGCTGTGATGCTCATTTTAACCCGCGAATTTATGGTTACGTCGGTGCGCTTGCTCGCCGTAAAAGACGGCACGGTGATTGCCGCCAGTCTTGCGGGCAAATTGAAAACCGTGATGCAGTTTGTCGCCATTATTTATATGCTGGCGGCAATGGAAGTGTGTAGTTGGCAGAACGGTTTGTTACAAGGCATTTTGTCAGATACGGGTTGTGCCGTTTTGATGACGGTGGGACAAATACTCGTCTGGATTTCGGTGGTGCTGACCATTGTGTCGGGCGTGCAGTATGTCTGGAACGGGCGACAATATTTTGCTGACAAATAAAAAATTGTAGACAATTTGAAAAAAGTCGTATATACTATAGTAAACTTTAAATAGTATGCAATCGGCAGGAGAAGTAGCTGTTGTGAGTAGGTGCCAGAGAGAAAACGCCTGAGGCTGTGAGCGTTTTTCACCGAAAGGGCTGTGAAATGCACCTGACGGCAGAGCGGGGGAACCGTGATAAGCGCAGTATCCCGTTCCGGCGGCCGCCGTTATCGGCAAGGGGATAGGAAACGTCCCTATGAGTGATAAACAGGAGTGGAACCGCGATAACGCCTCCGACAGACTTTTGGTCTGTCGGAGGCTTTTTTTATTAGGAGTGATAGATATGTTTGACCACATACGGGAAGACATCCGCGCCATTCGTGAGCGCGACCCTGCAGCAAGCTCGGCTTTAGAGGTTATGCTGCTGTATAACGGATATAAAGCGTTGCGTTCGCACCGCCTTGCCAACTTTTTTCATCGGCATGGATTTCGGTTGATTGCGCGTTGGATTTCGCAAAGAAGTGTATGGAAATGGAATATTGAAATTCATCCTGCGGCAAAAATCGGACGGCGTTTTTTCATTGACCACGGTACAGGCGTGGTGATTGGTGAAACCACCGAAATCGGCGATGATTGCATCATTTATCAGGGTGTGACGCTGGGTGGTACGGGTAAGGATAAAGGCAAACGTCACCCTACGCTTGGCAATCACGTGATGGTGGGCGCGGGCGCAAAGCTGCTCGGTCCTATCAATATCGGTAACAATGTGCGTATCGCCGCGGGTGCGGTGGTGCTCACCGATATTCCCGATAATTGTACCGCGGTGGGTATTCCCGCAAAAGTGGTGCGTCGCAATGGCGAGAAAGTGGAAGATTTGGACCAAATCCATATTCCCGACCCTGTGGCGCAGGAGTTGGAGCGTATGCAGGCGGATATTGCCGTGTTGCAAGCGTATATGCGTGAGAAAAAGACCAAAACGGAGGAAATATAATGAGTATCAAACTGTTTAATACCATGACCAGACAAAAGGAAACGTTTGTCCCGCTTCAAGAGGGCAAGGTGCGTTTATATGCTTGCGGACCGACGGTATATAATTTCATTCATATCGGTAACGCCCGCCCGCTTTGCGTGTTTGACGTGCTCAGACGTTATCTTGAGTGGCGTGGGTACGAGGTAAACTTTGTGCAGAATTTCACCGATATCGACGATAAAATCATTCGCCGTGCCAACGAGGAAGGCACCACGTATGACGTGATTTCAGAGAAATATATTGCGGAGTTTGAAACGGATGCGAGAGGATTGGGCGTGAAACCCGCTACAACGCATCCGCGCGCGACCGAAAACATTGATGAAATTCAGTCGATTATCGCGGGTTTGATAGAAAAAGGATACGCCTATGTGTCTTCTAATGGCGATGTATATTTCCGCACCCGTAAGGACGAACACTACGGCAAACTGTCTCATCAACCGATTGACGATTTGGAGTCGGGTGCGCGTATTGCGGTGGGGGAAGTGAAAGAAGACCCGCTGGACTTTGCACTGTGGAAAGCGGCAAAACCGGGCGAGCCGTTTTGGCCCTCCCCGTGGAGTGACGGCAGACCGGGTTGGCATATTGAATGTTCCGCTATGGCG
>JAZOCQ010000050.1:0-14358 GCA_045596565.1 Acutalibacteraceae bacterium | reverse complement strand
TTGCGGCGGCAATGTTCAACAAATTCCCGTTGGAAGGCAAAAAGGTTGTCAGCGTGGTATCGGGCGGTAACATTGACGTGACCACCTTGTCCCGAGTGATTAAACGCGGTTTGATGAAATCCGGCCGTTCCAGCAGCTTGCTTATCGAGTTGATTGACAAACCCGGCCAGTTAAAGGACGTGTCCCGCATCATTGCGGATTGCGGCGGTAACGTCACCGGCGTGCATCACGAACGCGGTGACACCGAAAGTATTAACGGCTGTTTCTTGCGTGTGGCGATGGAAACGAGAGACTACGACCATGTACAAGAAATTGTCAAAGCGCTGAAAAAAGAAGGATTCAGAATTAAGGAGTAAACCATGAAAACGATACAAACGCAAAATGCACCCGCTGCTATCGGCCCTTACTCACAGGCACAGGTAGTGGGAAATCTCGTATTCACATCGGGGCAAATTGCCCTCGACCCCAAAACCGCCGCGGTGGTAGGGGATACCATCGAAGCGCAAACGGAACAAGTTTGTAAAAACATCGCCGCTTTGTTAGAGGCGGCGGGTAGTGATATTACCCGTGTAGTGAAAACCACCTGTTTTTTGCAGGATATGAACGATTTTGCCGCGTTTAACGAGGTGTACGCGACCTACTTCACCGGCAAACCCGCCCGTTCTTGCGTGGCGGTACGCACGTTGCCCAAAAACGTGTTGGTGGAAATTGACACCATTGCTGAGACCAAATAAGGAGACGAAACGCTATGATGCAACCTGAAAAATACGGGGTGGGCTATTTCCCCGCACCCGGACAACATATCAAATGGGCGAGCAAAGACCATATCGAGAAAGCACCGCAATGGTGCAGTGTGGATTTGCGCGACGGCAACCAGAGCCTCGTTATCCCGATGAGTCTGGAAGAGAAACTCACGTTTTATAAACTGCTGCTCAAACTCGGTTTCAAGGAAATTGAAGTGGGGTTCCCCGCCGCGTCCGAGACGGAATATGAGTTTTTGCGTACCCTCATTGAAAACGATATGATTCCCGACGACGTGACGGTGCAGGTACTCACCCAAGCGCGCGAACACATCATCCGCAAAACGTTTGAAGCGTGCAAAGGTGCGCCCAACGCGGTTATCCATTTTTATAACTCCACCAGCGTTGCCCAGCGTGAACAGGTGTTCCGCAAAAGCAAAGAGGCAGTCAAGAAAATTGCGGTGGACGGCGCGAAACTGGTGAAAAAACTGGCGAGCGAATACGAAGGCAACTTCCGCTTTGAATATTCCCCCGAAAGTTTTACCGGCACCGAGCCGGAATACGCGCTGGAAGTGTGCAACGCGGTGTTGGACGTATTACAGCCGAGCGCCGATAACAACGTGATTATCAATCTGCCGGTAACGGTGGAAATGAGTCTGCCGCACGTGTATGCGTCGCAGGTGGAATATATGTGCGAGAACTTGAAATACCGTGAACACGTCACCGTATCGTTGCACCCGCACAATGACCGTGGCACAGGTGTTGCGGATACCGAACTGGCACTGCTCGCGGGCGCGGACCGCGTGGAAGGCACTTTGTTTGGCAACGGCGAGCGCACCGGTAACGTGGATATTATTACGCTGGCGATGAATATGTATTCTCACGGCGTGGACCCGCAACTCGATTTCTCGGATATGCCCTCTATCGTGGAAACCTACGAAGCGTGCACCAGAATGCACGTCTGCGAGCGTTCTCCCTATGCGGGTGCACTGGTATTTGCGGCATTTTCGGGCAGTCATCAGGACGCGATTGCAAAAGGTATGCATTATCGTGAGGAAAATAACCGCACCCGCTGGGACGTGCCGTATATTCCGATTGACCCGACCGATATTTCCCGTACATACGATGCAGACGTTATCCGCGTCAACTCCCAAAGCGGCAAAGGCGGTATCGGTTTCATTCTGGAACAAAACTGCGGGTATACGTTACCTGCTGCTATGCGCGAGCATTTCAGTTACGTTTGTAAAAACGTGTCCGACCACGAACACCGCGAGTTGAAAGTGGAGGACATTCAAACCATTTTTGAGAACAGGTATCTCAACATTGCCGCTCCCATTGCGATTAAGACGATGCATTTCACGCAAGGCGCGGCGGGCGTGGAGTTGTTTATCACCTTCACCCGTGAAAACGAAATGAAAACCCTGCATACCTACGGCAACGGTTCGCTGGATGCGGTGTCTAATGCGCTAAAAGCGTATACGGGTGAGACCTATACCCTCACCGAGTACACCGAACACAGTATGCAGCGCGAAAACTCCGAATCGACCGCCGCCGCGTATATCGGCCTGAAAACCGCCGATGGCGTGATGCACTGGGGCGCGGGCACCGACACCGATATTACCCGCGCGGGCGCACACGCTTTGCTCAGTGCGTATAACAATGCAGTAAAGGGGAACTAACCGATGGGTATGACCATGACGCAAAAAATCCTTGCCGCGCACGCGGGTTTAGACAGCGTGGAGGCAGGACAACTTATCAGTGCAAAACTGGATATTGTGCTGGGTAACGATATTACTACCCCCGTGGCAGTGAACGAGTTTCACAAAGCGGGTTTTGAAAAAGTGTTTGACAAAGACCGCGTGGCGATTGTGCTGGACCATTTTGTGCCCAACAAGGACATCAAAGCCGCCGAACAATCCAAACAGTGCCGAGAATTTGCGTGCGAGCACTGTGTCAGCCACTTTTATGACGTGGGTAAAATGGGCATCGAACACGCCCTGCTCCCCGAACAAGGCGTGGTGACGGCGGGCGACTGCATCATCGGTGCAGACAGCCACACCTGTACCTACGGCGCGCTGGGCGCATTCTCCACCGGTGTCGGTTCCACCGACATGGCGGCGGGTATGGCGACCGGTATGGCGTGGTTTAAAGTCCCTGCCGCGATTAAATTCGAACTCAAAGGTAAACTGCCCGCTGCTTGCAGCGGCAAAGACGTGATTTTATATATCATCGGTAAAATCGGTGTGGACGGCGCTTTGTATCGCACCATGGAATTTCCGCGCGAGGGGGTTGCTTCTCTGTCGATGGATGACCGCCTGTGCATTTGTAATATGGCGATTGAAGCGGGTGCTAAAAACGGCATTTTCCCCGTAGACGACATCACCCGCGCGTATATGGCGGGCCGCTGTGAGCGTACCCCCGTGGAATACACCGCCGACGCGGATGCGGAATACGAACAGGTCATCGAAATTGATTTGAGCGCGATGACCCCCATCGTCAGTTGCCCGCATCTGCCCGAAAACACCCGTCCTGCAACGGAATTGTCCGATATCAAAATCGATCAGGTGGTTATCGGCAGCTGCACTAACGGCAGAATGGAAGATATGCAAGCGGCATTCGAAGTGTTGAACGGTAAAAAGGTCGCAGACGGTGTGCGTTGCATTATCATTCCCGCCACCATGCAGATTTACCGCGAATGTGTCGAGCGCGGGTACATCACCGCGTTCATTGACGCGGGTGCGGTGGTATCCACCCCCACTTGCGGCCCTTGCCTTGGCGGCTATATGGGTATTTTGGCGGCGGGCGAACGTTGTATCGCTACCACCAACCGTAACTTTGTCGGCAGAATGGGTCACGTGGACAGCGAAGTGTATCTCGCTTCTCCGCTCACCGCCGCTTCGTCGGCGCTGACAGGCTACATTACTGCGCCAAAGGAGGTTTGACAGATGAAAACAAGAGGCACTGTATATACCTATCCCGATAACGTGGATACCGACGTCATTATCCCCGCGCGGTACTTGAACACCGCCGATGCAAACGAACTTGCCAAGCATTGTATGGAGGATATTGACCCCGATTATGTGAAAAAAGTCAAAAAAGGCGACGTGATGGTGGCGGGCTGGAACTTTGGTTGCGGTTCGTCCCGCGAACACGCACCGTTGGTTATCAAAACCTGCGGTACGGGTTGCGTCATTGCCAAGAGTTTCGCCCGTATCTTCTACCGCAACGCGATTAACATCGGTTTGCCGATTCTCGAATGTGAAGCGGCGGCAAACGCCATTGCGGCAGGGGATGAGGTCGAGGTGGATTTTGATACGGGTGTTATCACCGACGTCACCACCGGCGAAACCTTTAAAGCGGCGGCATTCCCGCCGTTCATTCAGAACATTATCGCAAAAGGCGGCTTGCTCGCTTCGTTGAAGGAGGACTGAACGTGAATAAGAACATTGCGGTTATCCGCGGCGACGGTATCGGTCCCGAAATCGTCAACGAGGCTATCAAGGTGCTGGATAAAGTTGCCCAAAAATTCGGGCACACCTTTTGCTATACCGACGTGGACATGGGCGGTATCGCGATTGACAAACACGGCGACCCGTTGCCCCTTGAAATGCTGGAAAAATGCCTTGCCGCCGACAGCGTACTGCTCGGTGCGGTAGGCGGCGACAAATGGAACCATCTCCCCGGCGATAAACGTCCCGAAAAGGGTTTGCTCCGTTTGCGCGCGGGTATGGGCGTTTACAGCAACAACCGCCCCGCAAAAATCTGGAAACAACTGTCTGCCGCATCCCCGCTTGCGCCCGCCATCGTAGAAAAAGGCATTGATTTCATCATCGTGCGTGAACTGATTGGCGGCATTTACTTTGGTGAACACCGCACCGACGAGGTAAACGGCGAACGGGTTGC
This sequence comes from Acutalibacteraceae bacterium, assembly GCA_045596565.1. GTDB lineage: Bacteria > Bacillota > Clostridia > Oscillospirales > Acutalibacteraceae > URNF01. The sequence continues at coordinate 9,715 of JAZOCQ010000050.1, read as the reverse complement.
CACCGACGTTCTGCAATACAGCGAAATCGAAATCGAACGCATCGGACGTATCGCATTCGAGACTGCCCGCAAACGCGGCGGCCGCTTGTGCTCGGTGGAAAAGAGCAACGTGCTGGATTCTTCCCGCCTTTGGAAAAAGGTGATGCACGCACTCAGCGAACAATACCCCGACGTGGAACTGACCGATATGCTTGTTGACAACTGTGCGATGCAGATTGTCAAAAACCCCGCGCAGTTTGACGTGGTGGTGACCGAGAATATGTTCGGTGACATTCTGTCGGACGAAGCGTCTATGATTACCGGCTCTATCGGTATGATTCCGTCGTCCAGTTTAGGTGCGACCACCAACGGTTTGTATGAACCTATCCACGGCTCCGCTCCCGACATTGCGGGAATGGACGTTGCCAACCCCATCGGCACGATTTTGTCTGCTGCTATGATGTTGCGGTACAGTTTTGATATGCCCAAAGAAGCAGACGCTATCGAGGCGGCAGTCTCCGCCGTACTGGACGCGGGACTGCGCACCGCTGACATTTACCGCGGCGAGCCCGATTGCCAAAAAGTCGGGTGCTGTCAGATGGGCGACGCCATTGCGGCGGCAATCTAAGGCATTCATCTAACGAGAAAGGAAATGGATATATATGCAACTTTCAGGTGCAGATATATTGGTACAGACCCTCATAGAACAAGGGTGCAGCACCGTGTTCGGTTATCCCGGCGGTCAGGTCATTCACATCTATGACTCTCTGTATAAATACAAAGAAAAAATACACCACGTATTATCCGCGCACGAACAAGGCGCGGCGCACGCGGCAGACGGATACGCCCGCGCGAGCGGCGAAGTGGGCGTGGTAATCGCAACGTCCGGTCCGGGCGCGACCAATTTGGTGACCGGTATTGCGACGGCGTATCTCGATTCGGTGCCGATGGTGGCGATTACGGGTAACGTGCCCAACGCCCAAATCGGTACGGACAGTTTTCAAGAAATCGATATCACCGGTGTCACCCTGCCGATTACCAAGCACAATTTCTTTGTGGGCAGTGTGGAGCAGTTGGCGTTCACCGTGCGGGAAGCGTTTCGTCTCGCCAAATCGGGCAGACCCGGTCCGGTGCTGATTGATATTCCCAAAGACGTGCAGATTGCGATGGGCGAATACGTCCCGCAACAAAAAATGCAAGCCGACCCGATGTTTGCAGCGAAAGAACTTCGTATCAAACAGGCGGCGGAATGTATCAACCAATCCCGCAGACCGTTTGTGTATTTCGGCGGCGGCGTGCTTGCCGCTGATGCACGTGACGAGGTTATCGCGCTTGCTGAAAAACTGGACGCGCCGATGGGTTGTTCGCTGATGGGCTTGTCGGGTGTGCCGACGAATCATCCGCGTTTCCTCGGTATGCAGGGTATGCACGGGCATTATGCTTGCTCTACGGCGATGCACCACGCTGACTGCATTATCGCGCTGGGTGGACGGTTTAACGACCGCGTGACCGGCAACCGCGCCAAGTTTGCGACCGGTGCGAAAATCGTACATATCGATATCGACGGCGCGGAATTGTCCAAGACGGTCAATGCGACGCACGGCTTGCGCGGCGACTTGAAATGCACCGTACAACAACTGTTGCCGTTGTTACAGCAAAAGTGTTTGCCCGATTGGCAAGCGGAAATTGCGAAATTCAAAGCAGATGGCGAAAACGCGTTGGATATTCGTGACGGTATGACCCCGCGCAACGTGTTGTCGGCGTTGGATAAACGTTTGGGTGACAACACCCCCGTTGCCACCGACGTCGGACAGCATCAGATGTGGGCGGCGCAAACGCTGTCCTTCAAAAATCCCCGCCGTTTCTTATCCAGCGGTGGTCTTGGTACCATGGGTTTTGGTATGGGTGCTGCAATCGGTGCCGCATTCGCCACAGGTGAACGCACCGTGTTGGTCACGGGTGACGGCAGTTTCGGTATGTGCTTAAACGAACTCGCTACCGCGGTGAAAAACAAGGTGCCGTTGGTGATTTTCCTGCTCAATAACGGCGTGCTCGGTATGGTGCGCCAGTGGCAAACACTGTTTTTCGATAAACACTATTCCGAAACGGTGCTGGACCGCGCCACCGACTTTGTGAAACTCACCGAAGCGTTTGGCGGACAGGCAATGCGTGCCACCACCTTGGACGAGGTGGAAACCGCGCTCGATGCCGCGTTTCAAGCGGACGGTCCGTTCCTCGTTGAATGTACCATTGACAAAGACGAGTTTGTGTTACCCATGCTTCCGCCCGGCGGCAGTATGGATGACATTATTGTAAAGGTGGGTGACTGATATGGAGAGATATACCGTTGCCGTTTTGGTACGTAACCAGTTCGGTGTACTCAATCGTGTCACCAGTATGTTCCGTCGCCGTCAGTTTAATATTAATTCGCTGACCGTGAGCGAAACCGAATCCCCCGCACTGTCCCGTATCACCGTACAGTTCGAGGGCGAAGCGGGTGTCAAACAACAACTGATAAACCAGTTGTATAAACTGCCCGACGTGTGTTCGGTGCAGGAATATAAACCCGAAAACAGCATTTCCCGTGAATTGTTGCTCATCAAAATGGAAAACACGGCGGGCGCGTACGACGAAATCCGCGCCGCCGCCGATGCGTTTAAGGCAAAGACGCTCGACTATACCCGCGAAAACATCATTTTGCAGTTGACCGATGAGAGCAGCCGCATTGATGATTTCATTCGTTTGATGAGCGATTTCACCATTTTGGAAATCTGTCGCACCGGTGTCGTGTCGTTGGAACGTGGCGACACCACCATCCGCAAAGTCACCAATTTATAATGTATATATTATTTATAAATGAAAAAGAAAGAGGTAATGAAAATGGCAAGAATTTTCTATCAGCAGGATTGTGACCTGCAAAAACTGAGCGGCAAAACCGTCGCTATCATCGGTTACGGCTCCCAAGGCCACGCACACGCTTTGAACCTGAAAGAAAGCGGCGTCAACGTCATCGTTGGTTTGTATGAAGGCAGCAAAAGCTGGGCGAAAGCGGAAAAACAAGGTATGACCGTGATGACTGCCGCTGATGCTGCGAAAGCCGCTGATTTGATTATGATTCTCATCAACGATGAAAAACAGGCGAAACTCTACAAAGAAAGCATCGAACCCAACCTCACCGCCGGCAAAACTTTGGCGTTTGCCCACGGCTTTAACATCCACTACGGCTGCATCAAACCGCCCAAGGACGTCAACGTGATTATGGTTGCGCCCAAAGGCCCCGGCCACACCGTGCGCAGTGAATATCAAGTGGGCAAAGGCGTGCCCTGCTTGATTGCTGTGGAACAGGATGCTACCGGCGACGCGCTGGAAATCGGTCTCGCTTATGCGCTTGGTATCGGCGGCGCCCGTGCGGGCGTGCTGGAAACCAATTTCCGCACCGAAACCGAAACCGATTTGTTCGGCGAACAAGCGGTATTGTGCGGCGGCGTTTGTGCGCTGATGCAAGCGGGCTTTGAAACCTTGGTGGAAGCGGGCTATGACCCCCGCAACGCGTACTTTGAGTGCATCCACGAGATGAAACTCATCGTGGACCTCATTTACCAGAGCGGTTTTGCGGGTATGCGCTATTCCGTTTCCAATACCGCGGAATACGGCGACTACATCACCGGTCCGAAGATTATCACCGAGGACACCAAAAAAGCGATGAAACAGGTGCTCAAAGATATCCAGGACGGCACCTTCGCAAAAGACTTCCTGCTGGATATGTCCGAAGCAGGTTCGCAGGTGCATTTCAACGCGATGCGTAAAATCGCCGCTGAACATCCCGCCGAAGTGGTGGGCGCGGATATCCGCAAACTGTATAGCTGGTCTGACGAAGACAAACTCATTAACAACTAAATTTCTTTGCTGTATGGGGTGGCGGTTGCCGTCACCCCATACAAGAGGAGTACAAGATGAAAAGTGACAGCATCAAACACGGCGTGGAAAATGCGCCGCACCGCGCACTGTATAATGCGCTGGGTTTAACCAAAGAAGAACTGAGCCGCCCGATGGTGGGTATCGTCAGTTCGTATAACGAAATCGTGCCGGGTCACATCAATATCGATAAAATCACCGAGGCAGTGCGTATGGGCGTTGCGATGGCGGGCGGTACCCCTATCGTGTTCCCCGCGATTGCGGTGTGCGACGGTATTGCGATGGGCCACGAAGGTATGAAATATTCTCTCGTCACCCGCGACTTGATTGCCGACTCCACCGAAGCGATGGTGCGTGCACACGGATTTGACGCACTGGTGATGATTCCTAACTGTGATAAAAACGTGCCCGGTCTGTTGATGGCGGCGGCACGCCTGAATATTCCCACCGTCTTTGTATCCGGTGGCCCGATGCTCGCGGGCCACATCGACGGTGGTAAAACCAGTTTGTCCTCTATGTTCGAAGCGGTGGGTAAATATAACGCAGGTAATATGACCTTAGACGAACTGGAAGACTTTGCTTGTAAAGCGTGCCCGACTTGCGGTTCTTGCTCGGGTATGTATACCGCCAATTCCATGAACTGTCTGTGCGAAGCGCTGGGTATGGCGCTCAAAGGCAACGGCACCATCCCCGCGGTGTATTCCGCCCGCATTGCGCTGGCAAAACACGCGGGTATGCAGGTCATGGAACTGCTCAAAAATAACATTCGTCCCTTGGACATCATGACCGAAAAAGCGCTTACTAACGCTTTGACGGTGGATATGGCGCTGGGTTGTTCCACCAACTCGATGTTGCATCTGCCCGCTATCGCGCATGAATGTGGTATTGACTTAAATCTGTCCGACGCGAACCAAATCAGCGCGAAAACCCCCAACCTGTGCCACTTGGCACCCGCGGGCCGCGCGTATATGGAAGATTTGGAAGAAGCGGGCGGCGTGTATGCCGTGATGAATGAACTGAACAAAAAAGGCTTGCTGAACACCGACTGTATCACCGTTACCGGTAAAACGGTGGGCGAGAATATCGCAGATTGCGTCAACCGCGACCCCGCCGTGATTCGTCCCGTGGAACAGCCGTACAGTGAAACGGGCGGTATTGCCGTATTGCGTGGTAATCTTGCCCCCGACGGTTGCGTGGTGAAACGCTCGGCGGTGTTACCCGAAATGCTGGTGCACGAAGGCCCCGCCCGTGTGTTCGAATGTGAAGAAGACGCGCAAGCGGCTATCAATGCGGGCAAAATCAAGGCTGGTGACGTGGTGGTTATCCGCTATGAAGGTCCCAAAGGCGGCCCCGGTATGCGCGAGATGTTAAACCCCACTTCTGCCATTATGGGTATGGGTCTGGGCAATTCGGTCGCGCTCATCACCGACGGTAGATTCAGCGGTGCGACCCGTGGCGCTTGTATCGGCCACGTGTCCCCCGAAGCCGCCGCGGGCGGTCCTATCGGCATCGTTAGAGAGGGAGATATCATCTCCATTGACATTCCCGCCAACACCTTGACGCTGAAAATCAGCGACGAGGAACTGGAACGTCGGTTGGCGGCGTTTACCCCGAAACAAAAAGAATTATCGGGTTACTTAAAACGGTATGCGGCACTGGTATCTTCCGGTGCAAAAGGCGCCGTGCTCAACTAACTAACACCTGCTTTGAGGTGAAAGAGATGAATTTTTCTGAACTTTCTTTGCGGTTACACGCGCTTTCGGTGTTCCGTCCGTTGTTGGACACACCCACTTTGGCGTGTTTGATGCGGTATCTTGACTGCAGGCGGGAAAACGCGCCCACCGCACAGTGCGTAGACGCGTATGCGCAGTTTACGGCGGCGTTGTACGCCACCGAAAGCGACAACCTTGCCGTTTTGGTGCAGGATTTGGTGTTCGACAACGAAAACAGTTACGTGCGGTGTGTCGGCAAAGGGCAAACGCCCGCCCCCGCACTGCAACAAACGGTGGAAACAGAACTTGCTACCTTGCAAACGGTGGCAACGCTCACCCCCACCGATTTGTGCGCGGGTTTGGAAGCGGTGTTGCCGCCGTTTCCGCACGGCACGGCAGATATCGTGGCGGGATACGGCGAGCGTGTGGCGCGACTGCACACCCGTGGGTTTGGCATATATGCCAAATACCATATGTTTTACGTGGAAAACGGCGCGATTACCCCTGTTCGTCATCCCGACCCCGTGCGGCTCACCGATTTGGTGGACTACGAGCGGGAAAAAGCGTGTATTCTCGAAAACACCCGCGCTTTATTGGACGGTAAACCCGCCGCTAATATGTTACTAACAGGTGACGCGGGCACCGGCAAATCGTCCACCGTCAAAGCGGTGGTCAACGAACTGTATACGGAGGGTTTGCGCATTGTAGAAGTGCGCAAAGAACAACTGCACAGCATCCCTGCCTTGCTCGACATCCTCAGTGCCAACCCCTTAAAATTTATTTTATTTATTGATGACCTTTCGTTTGCGGGCAACGACGACGATTACAGCGCGCTCAAAGCGGTACTGGAAGGTTCGGTATCCGCCAAATCCTCCAACGTGGTGATTTACGCCACCAGCAACCGCCGTCATCTGATGCGGGAAAGTTTTGCTGAGCGGGAAGGCGACGACGTGCATTTCAATGATACGATGCAAGAAATTTTGTCGCTGTCCGAGCGGTTCGGTATCCAGTTGCGGTTCTCCCGCCCCGACAAAGACACCTATCTTGACATCGTGCACCATCTGGTGATTATGCACGATATTGATCTGCCCATGAGCGAGGTGGACTTGCAAGCGGAACGGTTTGCACTCGCCCGCGCGGGCCGCTCGGCACGTGCCGCCAAACAGTTTGTGGACAGTTTACTTGCAGGCGAGAACGTGTAACCTTTTAACGGAATATGCAACCGTCGTGCGTGAGCACGACGGTTTTCGCACTTTGCGAGCCGCCTGTTTTTGTGTGTTTTTTGCACAAAAAGGTTGACAAACTGAGTATTGTGGAATATACTATACTACATTAGCGAATTAAAGTGATAAAGTGAGATAGGGTGACATACGTGGAAAGATATATGCGAAACGAAGAGAAAATCATGTTCAGCTTGCGGGAGTTGTACGCACAGTATGGCTATCGTCGGTATAAGATGAACAAATTTGAGGAATATGATTTCTACGCTGAAAATAAGGAATTTTTGGTGTCGGGCAACGTCATTACGTTCACCGACGGTTCGGGTCGGTTGATGGCGTTAAAACCCGACGTTACCTTGTCTATTGCCCGCCACCACGCCGACGGTGCGGGTGTGGACCGCGTGTATTACAGTGAAAACGTGTATCGCGCGCAAAACGGTGAGTTTTGCGAAATTCCGCAGACGGGACTGGAATGTATCGGCGCATTGGATGCGTTTACGGTGGGCGAAACCGTGTTGCTGGCAGCAAAAAGTTTGGCGGCGGTGAACCGTCCGTTCAAATTGTGCATTTCCCACATGGGATTGCTCACCGCCGCTATCAAAGCGGTGGGTGTATCGGATACCGCTAATGCCGCACTGCTCAAAGCGGTGGAAAGCAAGAGCGTTGCGTGTATCCGTGCGCTGTGCGCCCAAAACGGGGGAGATGCGGCGGCGTGTGAGACATTGTGTACGCTCACCGATGCGTTTGGCAGTTTGCACGACGTGTTACCCGCCTTACAATCGCTCGCCTCCTCTACCGTGTATGCGGAACTGACTGCAATTGACACGTTCTTGCAGGCGGCGGGATACGGCGAGGCAGTACAGTTTGATTTTTCGCTCAGCGGTGACACGCAGTATTACAACGGCGTGGTATTTTGCGGGTTTATTGAGGGTGTCTCCCGCGCGGTGCTGTCCGGCGGACGGTACGATTTGTTGATGCAAAAACTCGGCAAAAAGAGTGATGCCATCGGGTTTGCGGTATACCTCGATTTGCTGGAACGCTTGCAAATGGCAAGCAGTGAAACCGATGTGCCGTTGCGCTTGACCTACACTGCCGATACGGTGGGTGAAACCGTCAAAAAGGCAGAGGAATTGCGTGCACAGGGGAAAACGGTATTGGTAGAGAAAGGGGAGTAACACGCATGCTCAATATTGCATTGCCCAAAGGCAGACTGGGTGAAAAAGTGTATGCTATGTTTGAAGCGGCGGGTTACGGTTGTCCCGCTATTCACGAAAAAAATCGCCGTTTGGTGTTTGAAAACGAGCAAAACGGCGTGCGGTATTTTTGGGTCAAACCGTCTGACGTTGCCATTTACGTCGAACGCGGCGCGGCGGATATCGGTGTGGCGGGCAAGGATATTTTGCTGGAATACGCCCCCGCGGTTTACGAACTTGCCGATTTGAAAATGGGTGTTTGTCGTATGGCGGTTGCCGCCCCCGCGGATTTCAAAGATGACCAGACAGTAACGTTGCGCGTGGCAACTAAGTTCCCGCACATCGCCAAAGCGCACTTTGCCGCGAAAAATCGGCAGATTGATATTATTAAACTCAACGGCTCGATTGAACTTGCCCCCCTGCTCTCGTTGTCCGACGTCATTGTCGATATTGTGGAGACGGGGATTACCGTGCGGGAAAACGGATTGGAAGTCAAAGAGGACGTGGTGCCCATCAGCGCGCGTTTGGTCGCCAATAAATCCAGTTACACGTTCAAAGGCGACGAAATCCGTGCACTCGCTGAAAAAATCACCGCCATTGCGGAAAACGAGGGATAAGCATGATTAAGATTTTAAAGGCAACTGAAGTGCCCGCTTCTGCGTTGTTCGGCAGAAAAGAGGACAGTATGGATATCACCGCCGTGGTGGCGGATATTTTGAAAGACGTTCGTGAAAACGGCGACAAAGCGGTACTTGCCTACGGCAAAAAGTTTGATAACGCCGACATTGACACGCTGGAAGTCACCAAAGCGGAATGGGACGCGGCGGTAAAAACCGTGCCCGCTGAATTTATCGAAATTTTGCGTCAAGCGGCAGAAAATATCACTGCTTTTCACCAAAACCAAAAACACGACGGTTTCCAAATGCAAGCGGAAAACGGGGTTATCCTCGGTCAACGGGTGATGCCGCTCAAACGTGTGGGCTTATACGTCCCCGGCGGCACGGCGAGTTATCCGTCGTCGGTGCTGATGAACTGCTTGCCCGCTAAAATTGCGGGCGTGGAAGAAATTTTGATGGTCACCCCCGCTAAAAACGGACAAATCCCCGCCGACATTCTCGCCGCCGCCAAGGTGGCGGGCGTGGACCGTATTTTTAAAACGGGTGGTGCCGGGGCGGTGGCCGCACTGGCATACGGCACCGAAAGTATCCCGCAAGTGGATAAAATCGTCGGTCCGGGTAACGCGTTCGTGGCGGAAGCCAAACGACAGGTGTACGGTTTGGTGGATATTGATATGATTGCGGGCCCCAGTGAGATTTTAGTGGTAGCAGACGGCAACACCAACCCGCGTTTTGCGGCGGCGGATTTACTGTCCCAAGCGGAACACGATAAACTCGCTTCCGCCGTGCTCATCACCGACAGCGAACCGTTTGCAAAAGCGGTGGCAGATGAAATCGAAGTGCAACTGGAACAATTACCCCGCAAAGAGATTGCCCGCGCATCCATTGACGACTACGGCAAAATCATCGTGTGTGAAAATTTGGAAAGTGCGATTGACGTGGCAAACGAAATCGCGCCCGAACACCTTGAATTGTGCGTGGACGAGCCGTTCGAGTGGTTAGAGAAAGTGAAAAACGCGGGCTCGGTGTTTCTCGGCAGATACTGCCCCGAAGCACTCGGCGACTATTTTGCAGGCCCC